>QIGJ01000309.1 GCA_003229995.1 Gammaproteobacteria bacterium
CATTTTTTATAATCGTATTCAGATTGATTATGAAGACTTCCGTGATTTACGAGTCACCGGTGTCACTCCAGGGACTGAGCCCTTATACAGTTTATCGGCGGATATATTCCGTATATTTGTATCGGTCTGGTATTGAGTGTAATTAAGTCAAACCATTATTGATGTGATGATGCTTGAACTGAGATTAAAGATGAAAAATATCAAATTGAATCAATGGATGTGCCTGCTGCTTTTCTGTGTGTTGCCTTTAGCGGCTTTTGCAGTAGATGCTGCGCCAATTGGCGGTACTTCTGATGTTCTCCAGTCAGTACCAGAATCCACAATAGCAGAACCGGCAGTTGAAAAACCCGTAATGGCAGAACCAGTAACACCAGCGTCACCACAGGTGAAAAATAACCCGGAAGTTAGTGATAAACGTACACTGGATGATCGGGTGCAAGCGCTGAAAAAAGAGGTAAAGAGCCTGAATCGTGATCTCTTTATTCTTGAAGAGGAATTACTGTTTCCTTCCAGCACACAAGTATAGATGTTGGCGAGTTTTTTAAACTGGATTCAGTACAACTTAAAATTGATGACAAAGTGGTAGCGAACCATCTTTACACGAAACGTGAATTGGGTGCGTTGAAACGAGGAGGTGTGCAGCGTTTATACATTGGCAACGTTAAATCCGGCGAGCATGAATTGATCGCCACTTTTCGGGGGCCGGGGCCGAATGACCGGGAGTATCGCCGTGGTACTACGATGAAATTCAAAAAAGGCTCTGCGGCCAAATTTATGGAGCTTAAGATTGTGGATGTGACACAAAAATTACAACCAGAATTTGTCGTCAAAGAATGGGAATGAGTTAGTTGGGATTGATCGTGTTCTTTTCAAAACCATTTCGTTTTTTGGTGCCATCATTTATAACCGGGCTGGGCATGCTGGTTTTTCCGTTGACCCTGTCCGCTGCACCGCTTCCCGCTGCGGTGAAAGACCCACATTACGGTGCAGTACTCTATGAGTTTTACCAGCAAAATTATTTTTCAGCTGCCGTTAGCCTGTTAACAGCACAACAGTTAAAACGGCTGAAACACCATGATGCAGACAGTGAGTTATTGCTGGGTGGTTTATACCTTTCGTATGGCTTGCATTCGGATGCTGAAAAAATCTTCACAAAATTGATTGATGATGCCGTTGCGCCTGAAGTGCGCGACAGAGCTTGGTTTTATCTGGGGAAAATCCGCTATCAAAAACAATTGTTTACTGAGGCTGAAACCGCGTTGTCGCGAGTGGGAGATGCGCTTGATGAGTCCTTGCAGGAGGAGTTCCGCATTCTGAAGGCCAATTTGTTGATGGCGCAGGAAAAATATACAGGGGCGGCAATAGCATTACAGGGTTTGGTCGAAAATGAGGGTGAGCAAAAAGCCAATTATGCGCGCTTTAATCTGGGAGTGGCGCTGATTCGTGCCAGCCGTGAAAACGGTGGTAAAAACGACGAACAGGAAAAAGGTGATCGTGAAAAAGGCGATCATGAAAAAGATAATCGTGAAGAAATAGGTATGAACCTGTTGCGTGAGGTCGCCGAACTAAAGTCCAATGTCAGTGATCAAAAGGCATTACGTGACAAAGCCAATCTTGTTCTGGGTTTTTCATTGATTGATACCATGCCGGCAGTGGCAAAGCATTTTTTACAGCGTGTGCGCTTGCAGGGGCCATTTTCGAACAAGGCTCTGCTGGGTCTGGGTTGGGCCGAGGTGAAACTGCAACGTTACGAGGCAGCACTGGTAGCATGGGAGGAGTTGGCAACACGCGAAAGAACCGATCCTGCTGTTTTTGAAGCTTTGTTGGGCAGAGGTAATGCCCTGGAGCGTTTGCGTGCATTTCCGCAGGCCATGCAGTCTTATAAAAATGCGATTGCTATTTTTGAGCGGGAGTTGGACGCACTGAATAATACGGTGGTGGCAGTGAAGGCAGGGCGTTTGTGGACGGATTTGTTGGCACAGGTATCACGTAATGAAATGGGTTGGTTTTGGGAAGCTGAATTATTGCCGGATACGCCCGAGGCGCGATATTTACTGGTGGTGATGGCCGAGCATGGTTTTCACGAGGCGATTAAAAATTTGCGTGATCTTTGGTTTTTGGACAAGAACCTGAGTCGCTGGACGATCGAAGTGCCCGCGTTTGAAGATATGTTGGCGTTGCGACGCGCCACCTATGAAGCGCAACTTGATAAATTGACACCAGAGCAAACGCTGAGTCATGCACAGGATGTGCGTATCAGTCGCGACATTTATGCCGATGAATTGGTGCGTATTGGTGAAACAAAAGATGTTTTTGCGTTATTGACAGGAAAAGAAAAAAAGCTGATGGAACGTTTGAGCAAAGTGGAAGAGCGCATTTGGCAGTTATCAAATCAACCAGGGCAGCATCTCAAGCGTTTGGACCATTATCGTGATCGTTATCGTGTGTACAAGGGTCTGTTGGATTATGAGGTTGAAACCACCTATGCCATTCGTTTTCAGCAAGTGAGAAAAAACCTGAATTCACTGGATGCAGTATTGGAAGAGACGTTGCAACAACAAAATTCATTACAGCGGGCGCGAGGCAGTGCCCCGGTAAATTTTGATGCTTACGAAAAAATCATCAGCAACAAGTATCAACGCATTGCATCATTGCGTAAAGAAATCAAAGCCGCCTTTGATGAACAGCAGCTTCAGTTACAGGAAATGGTGGATCTTGAACTTGATATATTACGTGCGCGACTGGTGGATTATCTGGATCAGGCAAGATTCTCCCTGGCACATTTACAAGATTTGGCTGCCGATGCGGCTGAGTCGGGCAAGGAACTGAAATGATAGCGCAGCGTCTACAGTCCCGTTGGACAGTATTACTGCTGGTGGTTTTATTATTGCTGTTATCAGCCTGTGCCGGTAAAAAAAACATCGACGAAGATCCCACTATTGCATTACTGGCTGAACGGGCTGCAAAAATTGAACCGCTGATGTTACCGCCATTGTCACGCAGTGATGTGCAACGTACCTATGAAGAACTTGCAAGAACCACCAATAATGGTGCGTTACGCGCGATTGCCTTGCAGCGTCTGGCTGATTTGTCGCTGGAAGATAAACAAGCTGAATTGGCGGGTGAAAATGAGCCAACGATAATATCCACAGAAACGAAAAAAACGGAAAAAACGGATAATGCCCAGGTGGCGGCCAGTGCGGCACAAAATGAAGCCGATGCGGCAGAGCGTGAGGCGACATTAAATCAGGACATCATCGAACAGCCTGAATCAGAAAATATGGGCAGTGCTATTCATCAATACGAACGCCTGTTAAGTCTGTACCCGGATTATGCCGGTAATGACCGGGTGATGTATCAACTGGCTCGTGCGTATGAGCTTAATGGAGACCTGGAGAAGACACTGAGTGTGTTGAACCAGTTGGTGATCAAGTTTCCCAATAAAATAAATCTTGCCGAGCTACAATTTCGACGTGGTGAAATTTTGTTTACTTTCCGGGAGTTTGAGGCGGCTGAAAAGGCGTACAGCGGTGTGCTCGCACGGGGCGCGGCGAATGCCTATTATGATCGTGCCATGTTCAAACATGGTTGGTCGGTGTTCAAGCAGGGTGATACCGAACGGTCATTGAAATCTTATTTTTCGGTATTGGACAGCAATTTCGCGGGTGGCCGCAAACTGGATGATTTTTCCCGCAGTGAACTGGAATTGCTGGAAGACACGTTACGCATTGTGAGCCTGTCTTTTTCCTATCTGAAAGGACATGAAAGTATCGCGGCCTTTTTTAAGGATTACGGCAAGCGAGACTACGAATTCCGTATTTATGAACATCTGGCAGAACTGTATTTAACACAAAAGCGTGCCAGAGATGCATCAGACACATTTGTGTTTTTTGTGGAACGTTATCCCCTACATCGCAGCGCACCGTTGTTTATGGTGCGGGTTATTGATATTTATCAAACGGCAGGCCGAAAAGATGCCTTGCTGCGTGCCAAGGCGGATTTGGTGATGGGCTATGGTGTGGGCACAGCATTCTGGGAAAAACATGATCAACCATTATTGACACAATTATTACCACACTTGAAAAGCAACCTGAATGACTTGACCGGCTATTATCACGCGCAGGCGCAAAGCAGCAAAAAGCCGGCGGATTATCGCGTTGCTGCCATGTGGTATCGCACCTATGTGCATTCTTTCCCTAAAGAAAAAAACACGCCGGAAAAAAATATGTTGCTGGCAGAAAGTCTGTTGGATAGTGGCGATGTGCAGGCTGCCGCCGCAGAGTTTGAATACACGGCATATCATTATCCATTACACAAACAAAGTGCTGAAGCGGCTTATGCAGCATTATTAGCGCACCGTGCGCAGGTAAAATTATTAAAGGGTGCTGCGACGATTGTGAAGCAAAAAAGTGCGATTGCCAGTGGCAAACGTTTTGTGACACATTTTTCTGAGGATCAACGTGCCGTCAACGTGATGTCTAAAGCGGCGGAAGAATTATTGGCATTGAAAGATTATCGCAATGCGGTGGGTACTGCACATTATGTCGTGGGCCATAAGCGGGTGATCAATGGGGCTGCGGGCACTGAAAAACTATCGCGTATCAATTGGGCGATTATCGCTCAGAGTGAATTTAAACTGGGCCATTATGCCGTGGCTGAAACAGCAACCTTGAAGCGGTTGCAGCTTTCACCGGCAAATGACAAGGACAGTAATGATCATATGGAGCGTTTGGCTGCGGCGATTTATAAACAAGGTGAACAGGCCAGAACTGCTGGTCATTATCGTGTCGCCGCCCGCCATTTTTTACGTGTCGGCAAACTTGCACCTAAATCCAGTATTCGTGCCAGTGCGGATTATGATGCAGCAACATCATTGTATGCCAACCAGGATTGGGCCATGGCTATCCCGGTATTAAAGGCATTTGTGCGCACTCACCCACGTCACAAGTTGCGCTCCGGTGCGGATGAGAAACTGGCACTGGCCTATGAAAAAAGGGGTGACTGGAAACGTGCGGCTGATTCGTATGAAGTTTTGTACCGCAATGAAACCGACAGCAACAAAAAACGTTTGTTGTTATGGCAGATTGCCGAATTTTATGAAAAAGCAAAACGACAGGACGAGGCTGTTGCTGCTTATAAACGTTATGTGATGGCATTTCCGCGTCCTTTTGATGAAGCGATTGAAGCACGTCATCGGTTAGCGACGATTTATCTCAATAAAAAACAGGCTTTGTCGCGTAATTTTTGGTTGGGAAAAATCATTGCGGCAAACAAAGAAGGCCCGGCCACTGATCGCAGTCGTTATCTTGCGGCAGAAGCTGCTCTGGAACTTGCTGGACCCACGTACACGGTGTATCGAAAAGTACGTTTGGTGCAGCCGTTGAAAGAGAATTTACAGAAAAAGAAAAAACTGATGGAAGAGAGTATTAAGGCTTACACGGATGCGGCGAACTATGGTATCGAGGCAGTGACTACGGCTTCCACATATCGTATCGCAGAAATTTATAATGACTTTGGTCAGGGTTTGTTTGATTCGGAACGGCCCAAAGGATTGTCAGCAGAAGAGCTGGAGCAGTATGATATTCTGTTGGAAGAGCAGGCTTTTCCTTTTGAAGAAAAGGCCATTGATGTACATGTGGTGAATGCCCAGCGTGCGGTGGCGGGTGTTTATAACGAATGGGTCAAAAAAAGCTTCCGGGCTTTAAGTAAGCTGAGCCCTGTTCGTTATGCAAAATCAGAAAAAATGGAACAGGTGAGTCATGCAATTAAATAATCGGGTTTTTACACGTTGGGGATGGTTGATATTACTGGCATTTCTAGTTGTACCCGCTGTGGCCGAGGTCAGGCTGGAGTTGGAGGAAACCGAAATCACGGGTGCTCGTGAGTTGCCCAAGGTGTTATACATTGTGCCCTGGAAAAAAACGGGACCGGATTCCCGTCCCCTTCCGATGAAAAGTTTGATGGATGAAGTGCTTGCGCCGATTGACATGGATGTGTTTCGTCGTCAGGTGCGGTATCATGAATTTGCCCACCAGACTCCAGAGCAAGAAACTGCCCCGCAATAGCATTCACGTTTGCGCAGACGGGCGACCCGCACCGGAAGTATCCGTTATACTCATGCAAAAAATAATTCACATAAAATGAATTCAGGCTGTTTGTGCGGCTTGATGCGGGAGCCACATTTTTAATGAGCATCACTAATCAGACGGATTCTCTCGAATCATCTTTCACAGCAGCACCCTTGTCTGTGGTCATTCCCCTGTATAACGAAGAAGGCAGTGTCGGTCCATTGATTGAATGCACCAATAAGGCATTGGCCAGTTACCCGGAAAAATGGGAGCTGTTATTGGTGGACGATGGCAGCTCGGATGCCACGGTGCAAAAGGTCTGTCAGTTATTGTCTGAGCAGGGCATCCGGCATGTGCGTCTTATTGAACTACAACGTAATTTTGGTCAGACGGCTGCCATGCAGGCGGGCATTGATGCGGCACGAGGAGAGGTGATTGTAACCATGGATGGTGATTTGCAAAATGATCCCATTGATATTCCGCGCATGGTATCGCGCTTGCTGCACGAAGATCTGGATTTGTTGTCCGGCTGGCGCAAGGATCGTCAGGATAATCTGCTGATGCGTAAGATTCCTTCACGTATCGCTAACTGGTTGATTGGTAATATCACTGGTGTGGAGTTACACGATTATGGTTGCAGCCTGAAAGTTTATCGCGCTGCGATTATCAAAAGTATACGCTTGTATGGCGAGATGCACCGTTTTATCCCGGCCTGGGTCGCATCGAATACCTCGCCGTTGCGTATCAAGGAAGAAGTGGTAACGCATCACGCGCGGCAATTTGGTGAGTCGAAATATGGGATTTCCCGTGCTTATCGGGTGTTGCTGGATTTGTTGTTTGTGTATTTTTTTATGCGTTTTCGTGCGCGGCCTGGACATTTTTTTGGCCGTATAGGTTTGGTGATTGGTGTGTTGGGTAGCGGTATACTGACTTATCTGGCAATGTTGAAAATTGTTTTTGGCGAAAATATTGGTGACCGTCCATTGCTGTTATTGGGTATTCTATTGGTGGTGGTGTCTATCCAGTTTTTTACGACGGGCATTATGAGTGAAATGATGACCCGTACCTATTACGAGTCGTCTGATACTAGGCCTTACATGCTGAGTGTGCGTGCGGTGCAGGGGGAAGACATTGTTTCCTGGAAAGAACCGGTGTAAGCGTAGACATCATCGCCACGAGTATATAAGTACCTGAACAACATTATTTTAACATTTTTTGGTTTATTTTCCGGCCTTCTGCGTTGCTACTACGGTCACATAGCTCACTATGCTCACTTCGCAGCGCCTTGAAGGCCGAAAAATACCCTGTGAACATTTTGTTAAAATAATGATGCCCAGCCACTTAATTTCCATTTCTTAACTTCTGCCTGTCAGAAAAACATGCCCACCGATGACGCGTGTTACCGAGTGGACTTTTGCCCAATAGGGTGAAGCCAGACTGGGGGCGTAGAAGTGTAAAGCACCCTTGGTCAGATCCAGCGCTTTGCGGGCGTGTGCAGATAATCTGTTGTATCCCAGATAGGTCACCTGGGCAATTTTTTTGGCCAGCTTCCAGGCTCGCACGTTGGTGGGGTGGTCACTTTTACCATCATGGGTCCAGCTGAACTGCCGTTTTTGCCAGACCACACCACACACACTGCTGGGATAATGTCGACTCTTTGTGCGATTCATGGTGACCAGAGCTACTGCAAATTGTCCTTCTGCCTTTTCACCCCGGGCCTCAAAATAGATATTCAGCGCCAGACAACGTAATTCCTTTGCGGCACGTTTTTGCTCGCTGGCCTGTTCGGCAAAAGCAGGACTGCTGAGCAGGGTGCTGCACAGCAACAGAAAAAAATACGGGTGACGGCGAAACTTAATAAGTTGCTGGAAATTTTTTTTCATACGCTCATGACTACTGATAATTAGGTGGATAATGAACCGCGTTGTATCCATGTGGATGTCGAACGATGGTTGATAAACAATCCACTCTGCGTTGAACGTGCATTATTGATCATTTAATGCGCAACTGCAATATTTGGGCCAGAAAAATATGATTTTATAAATCAATGAGATGAGTGTTTTTAGCGCATAAAGCCGTATTTAGATGACTGAGGTGTAAAAAAAGTCGACAGTTTTTCTCAGTTTTATTCCACTTTAATGGTATGGTTTTTCATCATGATCCATAGCACCGGGAGGGTGCCGATGACTAACATCAATGCGGCGGGGGCAGCCAGCTCCAGCATTTCTTCGCTGGCTTCAATCCATATACGTACTGGCAGGGTATCGAAGCCGGTGGGGCGCAGGATCAATGTGGCGGGCAGTTCTTTGAG
>QIGJ01000195.1 GCA_003229995.1 Gammaproteobacteria bacterium
TTATCGCTTGCGCCAAACTTTGTCTGGTATTTTTATGTGTTGCCGGATGCATCAATTCACGAACGAGCGAACCATCTTTAGTGATGTAGGGAGTAATGGATAGATATTCTGTTTTCATTTGCGATAAGTTATTTAATGTCTATACCCGTAGCGTTTGGGATTTAGGCCTGAATGTGCATCATATTAATTTCATGGCAAAACGAAACGACGCGTAATAGTCGCTCTATTGCAATGACAACAACACAGCAAAGAGAGTGTGCAATGAGTGCCTAAATCTCAATCGCTACGGGTATATTCCTTACCCGATGGTAAATAGCGGCGGCGGACCATCATCAGCCAGTTCACAGCTCACATTACTGACGTGCGCCTGCGCTGGGCCTTTTGATAACCAAGTACACAACTCTTCCACCAGAGGTTTTGGGCCACAGGCCAGCACTTCAACACGACCATCCTGTAAATTTCGGGCATAACCGCTAATCCCCAGGCGCTCTGCTTCATGACGTGCCGAGGCGCGGAAAAACACGCCCTGCACCCGGCCTGACACATAACACCGCACGCAAACCTGGTTCAAAATTTTACTCTGGCCGATTGACCAACGCGCAGCATTTGCCGGTTTGTGGCAAAAACCACTTCAACGACGTAACGGTCACCACGGGGGGTTTCCGGCTCCAAAGCCACAAAATTGACGGTGCCAGCGTAGTTTTTCCCTGCCACGGTGACCTTTGCCTTGTCACCACGTTTAATGTTATCGATTGCCATGCCACTCACCAGACTGCGCGCCAACATACGATCCGCCTCGGCCAAGATGATCAGCGGCATAGCCCGCATCCTGCTCACTACGGTTTGTCCCGGTTGTGCATTGCGCTGTAACACCCATGCCTCAAAGGGTGCCCGTATCATGCTGTGACCAAAATCATGTTCCGATTTTGTCAAACTGGCACGCGCCGAAAGCACGTCTGCATCTGCCGCATCTTTTTGAATTTTCGCTAACTGCAAATCGTGGTCAGATAACAGAGTACGATCATACAATTCCTGAGTACGCTCCAGCTCTCGCTGGGCCTCATCCCGATTATTTTTGGCCTGCTTGAGTCTAGCCCGGCCAGCGAACACCTCTGTGCGGAATGTTTCATTGACCAGACGCAGTAATATCTGGTCGGCACGCACACGGTCTCCTCTTTTAACCTTCACTTCAGCGATAACCCCATTGACCGGTGTGCTCAAGGCAACGGTGCGCACCCATTGCAGTGTTGCTCCTTCCCCCGCTACCGATTCAATGGACCTCGTTGACTCAACCAACCCAATCGACCCGGCTGATCCGGTCAACGAAAAAATAAGCGCAAAAAACAATATGGGTAATACGCCAATACCCCGGCCCGGTGAATTCATATGGTTTCTCCTTTAAGTCCACACGATAATTAATCAGACGATGGTCACCTGTCAGCGCTGGCATCCATTGCTCTTTCAGTATTGGGTTTCTCGTCAGTGCCATCCCCCTGCCCCAGCAAGGCATCGATACGTGCCCAGGCCAGCGCTGTGGCAAAATCTGCCTGCATGACGCGATAACGCAACGCCGACATACCCACCATGGCATCACCCAGGTCGCTCGCAACTTCGAGTTCATACTGGGCACGACGGAGATCAAGGTACAAATCACGATATTTCTGATCGGATGCCAGACTTTGTTTTTCCACCTGCAAAGTTTGCAACTCGATCCAGATATCCAACAACTCTTGTCGTAGTACACGCCGTTGTTGCTCCAAATTAGCCTCAACCTTGCGTAACTCAGCCCGACTCCGGGCCTGTAATGCAGCACTGCGACCCCCGTCGAACAGTGGCACATCCAGAAAAATGCCCGCCTGCCAGTTATCGTTACCCCCCAACGCCCGGGTATATTCAGACACTTTGAGCTGCCCCAACAGCACCGGATTATCATCTGCCCGCGCCAAACTCAATTGTGCCTTTGCGCTCGTCTGCTGCGCCATCAATGCCCGCAGTTGCGGATTACCCTGTTCCAGTGACACAAACCAATCATTCACATCTTCTGGAGGGGTTCGCGCAGTAAAACGCAATCGGGGAATGGATAGCTCCTCAGACAGCTGTCCCGGACGATTCAGCAAATCGGCGAGACGAGCCCGCGTGCTGCGCTGCGCTGCTTCACTCCGTGCCTGACGTAACCGTGATGCCTGAAACAGACTGAGTGTTTCCATAAGCTCAATATCCGATAACTGACCCAACTCATTACGCTGACGCGCACGATCTGAGTTCACAAAAGTCATGGACATTTCTTCAGTATCACGCGTATGAGCCTGGTCGGCCAACAACACATCAAAAAAAACGGCCATAATTGAAATGCGATGGCGGGCAAAGGTATCGAGATAAATCAAAGCACGCTGGTTTCGTTCCGCCAGTGTCATATTCTCTTTTGCGGTACTACGGCCAAAATCGTACAGGGATTTTTCCAGAGACAGTTGGATGAGATGATCGTCCCGAGAGCTCGGGACAATACGGCTTGACGGCGGATCAATCCAGCGCAGACGCCCAGAAAGCGTCACATTAACACCCGTCTCTGCATCAACCCGCCGCTGCTCGGCCTTGGCACGCGCCAACTCAGCAACCTCTATTTGTAACTCGGGGTGATCCGCCGATGCCAGACTCAGCGCAAACTCAAGCGTCAGCGGCACTGGCAAAGGAACTTCACTCGCCCACAACGGGCATGGCATTGAAAAAAATAATAGTAGAAATAATAATCTACGAAAGTACTGCACCGACAGTCCGTTCATTTTGCCTGCTGGGCAGCCTTTTTTTGCCGCTTGTATTTCGTAAAGCGCATTTCTTTGTAAAGCCCTTTTTCGACAAATTCACCCAACCACATAAACTCCTCAACGCTTGATGTCGCCCCCGTGTAACGCATTATCTGCTTACCGTCCAAATCATAAAAAGCAAACACCGGGGTCACACGCACCCGGTTAATCTTAATGGAAAAATCTTTTTGTGGCATGACCTTACCCTGAAAATCGGTCATTTCCACATCGCCCTCAATGTCTACGCTAAAATTGAGGAAATGCTGACGAAAATACGCTTGCACTGTGGGCTGATTGAGCACGGTTTTTTTCATGCGATGGCAAAATGGGCATTCATCCATTTCAAAAAACAGCAGAATACCTTTTTTGCCCTGGGCCCGTGCGGTTTTCAGTTCTTCAGAAAAGTTGCCCCAGGTTTCATTGAAAAAATAGGCATAGGGGTCTTTGCCCAGTGTCGCCTGCGCCTGCCCCACACACAAAAGCAATAACAATAAAGCAACGATACTATTTGTGCGGGTTGTGCGGGTGAATAATCTCTCCATCCGATTCACTCCCTCCAATTATTCTGCGGTTTGCTGTGCGATAAAATCGGCAATCAGCTCTGCGGTAACTGGGCCGACCTGGCGGGCAATCACTTCCCCCTCGGGTGAAACCAAATAGGTGGTCGGCAGACCGGGAATGAGACCCAGTGCCGAGTCAGGACCCGGTTTGCTGCGCAATACCGGAAAATTCATAAAATATTCTTCAGAAAACTGCTTCAGGGCGTTGAGATTGATGTCTTCAAAGTTGACTCCCAACACCACAGCATCCTTGTCCTTGCGCTCTTCGTGAAAATCCACCAATTCTGGAATTTCGGTGAGACAAGGGGGACACCAAGTCGCCCAGTAATTCACCACCACCCATTTGCCACGGTAATCCGACAGATTGTGCTTCACACCCTGAACATCCAGTAGCGTGAACTCCGCTGGTTCTGCCTGTGCGTTCAGTGCAAAAAATGCCGCAAAGCAAAAGCTGAATAAAATCCTGCACTTAATCCTGCACTTGGGGAAACAAACCATCACAGCGCTGAACACTCCTCAAACATCCTTGGTCTTTACATTAGCCTTTACATTAGCCTTCACATCTCTATCCCGCGTCGCCTATAATACCGCGAAGTAGCATATGATTGCCACGAAATCCACCATTTCTGGTTGGTTCATTGCTGACAATGATAACCACAGCGACAGCTATAGACAGCAATTTATGCCGAACATTCAATATTGACCACTGAACGAATACAAGGGAAACACAACGCATTGCGCAGAAAATACACTTCTGACGACCAGATTCAGGGATTGTTTACCTCAGATGCCGTATCGATTATGCCATAATTCATGGCCAGCCGGGCCAAATCTACATCACTAGCCACACCCAGTTTTTCGTACAAGCGATGACGATACGTGCTCACCGTTTTCGGGCTCAGGCACAGCTTGTCAGAAATCACTTGCAGGCGCTGCCCCTGGGTCAGCATTAACATAACCTGCATTTCCCGTGGCGAGAGCGCATCAAAGGGGGTCGCCGCCTCCCCGCCCAAAGTCATATTCAACGCCAGCTTCTGTGCGACATCGGCACCGATATAACGATCGCCCGCTGACACCGCCTTAATGGCCGCTACAATCTCATCCACCGCACACCCCTTGGTGAGATAACCACTGGCACCCGCCTGCAACATACGACTGGGGAAAGGCTCCTCCGAATGCACAGAAACCACAATAACTTTTAACTCAGGATTGGATTGCAACAATTTACGTGTAGCTTCCAGACCGCCAATACCAGGCATGCTGACATCCATTAACAACACGTCAGGAGATTTTTTGCGCACCAGAGTCAACGCCTCTTCGCCACTGGCGGCTTCGTCCACCACACGTATACCCGGTGCATCATTCAGGATGCGTGTAATTCCCGTACGCACCAGTTCGTGGTCATCAACTACCATCACGTTAATCATTACAAATTCTACCCCCTGAAACTCATAATTCTCGTCCAACCCATCCTGTAAGCTGGTCCATCCGCACTAAAACATACTGTACGGTATATCCCGCGCCCTACAGCAGCGTAGGAAAATACCTACGTCACATGGGATTACTACACTAGGTTATTACACGCCTGTCGGCTACTGGTTTCGGACATTATTTTCCTCGGAAGTTTGAGAAAAAAGGAAATGAAAAAATGCGTAGATACCCTTGCCCAATAGTATTAACCCTTAATTGAAAATGGTATTTGCGTACCGCAAACGCTCCTTTGTACCCACATCCAGCCACAGTCCCTGATGCCACTGACCGCTAACCAACCCTTTCTGCATGGCCTGGCGTAGCAATGGGGCCAGAGGGAAAGCACCCTTCTGGCAAGCTGCAAACAATTGAGAACGGTAAAGACCGATACCACTGAATGTTAATAAAGGCTCACCCGTACTACTCACATTTTCACCCTTCAACGCAAAATCCCCTTGCGGATGATGTGCAGGATTAGACACCAGCAACAAATGTGCTAACCCTTCAATGCGAGTAGGCAACTGCCGGAAATCGATATCCGTCAGCACATCCGCATTAATCACCAAAAACACCGCATCTTTTTCCTGCAATAATGGCAACGCACGCAAAATACCACCACCGGTTTCCAATGCATATTCACCTTCCGGGGAATAGGTAATATTCATACCCCATTGTGCGCCATCACCCAACTCCGATTCAATCTGCTCACCCAACCAAGCATGGTTTATCACCAGTTCGGTAAAGCCAGCGGTTTGCAACGCTTCGATGTGCCATTGGATCAATGGCTTCCCTCCCACCATCAATAATGGTTTGGGTGTGTTATCGGTCAACGGGCGCATACGCTCACCACGACCAGCAGCAAGAATCATTGCTTTCATCGCGACACCGAATAAAGAGAAAAGAGGAAGAAACCTATACCCATAGTGATGAAAATTCAGGTATTAATCATGATGGGTAAGCTCGTCCAACAGAGTGTGTAAATCCTGCAGCTCCGGATACCGCGCCGAAACATCTCGTACATAAGCCAGGGTGCGCGGGATATCGGCCAGATAACCCGATTTATTATCACGCAAGTGCAAACGGGCAAAAATACCCGCAGCCTTAAGATGACGCTGTACCCCCATCCAGTCAAACCAGCGCAAATACGTCGCATCAGTTGCCGGTGGAAACAGGCCTGCATCGACGACACGATACAGATAATTCAGTGCCCATTGCTCCACTCGTGAGCGTGGCCAGTCGATATAACAGTCCCGCAGCAGAGAAACCAAATCATAAGTCACTGGACCAAGCACCGCATCCTGAAAATCCAGAATACCCGGTTCACCATACTCGTTATGCCATTTCGTTACCATCAAATTTCGCGAATGATAATCGCGGTGAACAAATACCTGAGGTTGAGCCAATGCCGCCTCACACAATTGCTGAAACACACGGTCAAGCCTGACCCGTTGCTCATCGGTAAAAGTCCATTCACAATATTGTTGGCAGTACCAATCAGCAAACAATGCCATCTCGTTCAATAATAATGTTTCATTATAAACCGGCAACTCAGCAACATAGTGTGATGCGTTGCGCTGCATCTTGAATAACGCATCCAATGCATCTGCGTATAACCGTTCAACCGTATGTTCACTCAAAACATCGAGATAGGCTTGTACCCCCAAATCACTCAGCAGTAAAAAACCTTGTGCAAAGTCTTTTGCAAACACCCGTGGCACATTAAGACCGGCATTGGTCAACAGAGTAGAAATAGTGACAAAAGGATGGGAATCTTCCTTGTCCGGTGGCGCATCCATCACGATCAGACTCTCGCCCACCCCGTCAAAGCAATTGGCAACAGCAGAACCCGTCACCCGGAAATAACGACGGAAACTGGCATCCTCCGAAGCAGGGGCAAGCTGAAAACAAGCAGATTGCGAAGCGTTATCAGTCGCGCTATGCAACACTTCATACAGCCAAGTTGTTAACGCATCAAGCCTTGCAGGCATCACTTTCTCCACTGCAAACGGGATATACCCGTTCTCAAATGTGAATTAAGAGCTAAGGAACGTGCACGAAATAACTTCCCTGTTTAGCATCCCGGCTTCAGCCCGTCTTCGCCCGTTCCTCAATCACAAAAGCTCGAAATA
>QIGJ01000096.1 GCA_003229995.1 Gammaproteobacteria bacterium
TTGTTTTTGTGCTTGTTAAGCTGGAAATAATCATTAGTATTAGTGACGAGTGTCGTCCTCGATATGCTGCTTGACCCAACTTGCATAACTTGGAACCTGGGCACCTGATGCTGTTGTGTATTTCTGCTTTGTCCAGAAATCCTGATGCGTCACACCGGCTTCCACTTCGCCAGAATGGTTCACGGCAGAGGGCGATATCGCACCGCTAAGCTTTGAAGAAATGTCTCCTGTTTTTGCAGGGGGCATTTTTTTTGCGTTTTTACATCTGGTTCCAGGTTGTTAAGGAATGGGCACGAAATAACTTCCCTGTTTGGCGCCCGGATTTAGTCCGTATTCGTTCGTTCTGATTGAACAAAAGTGCAGGAATAGTTTCTATTTCGAGCTTTTGTGATTGAGGAACGGGCGAAGATGGGCTGAAGCCGGGATGCTAAACAGGGAAGTTATTTCATGCACGTTCCTAAGGCTATAAGGTTTCCCGGGTTGGCACGGCCAACATATGCTGGCTCAGGCGTTTTTGCTCAAAGCCTAACCGGTCTGCATAAATAATGGTGAAGGCCAGCACGCTGGTGACGTATTCCCGTGTTTCCCGGAAAGGGATATTTTCAATCCAGCGTTCAGCATCCAGTGTGGTTTCCGTCGGTAGCCAGCGCATGATGCGACTTTCTCCGGCATTGTATGCCGCAGTGGCGAGCACGGTCTGCCCTCCAAAACGTTTGAGCATTTTACGCAGATAACGGGTGCCCAGAGACAGGTTGATGTCGGCTTGTGTGAGTTTGGATTTACCCTGGTATTTTTTGGGCAGGGAGCGGGAAATATACTTGGCTGTGGCGGGCATAAGCTGCATAAGCCCCAATGCCCCTTTGGGGGAGCGTGCGTCTTGCACAAAAGCACTTTCCCGACGGACAACACCGTAGGTCCAGGCCGGGTTGATGTCTTCGCGTTCAGAATAATTGAGGATTTGTTCCCGGAAGAGTAGTGGAAAGCGCAAGGTGAGGTCATCACGTTGATTGGTGCTGGCCATGGTGAGAATGGATTGTTCAGCCCAGCCCCAATGCTGCGCCAGCTTGGCGGCATCGGCACGCTCGTCATTGTTCATGTGTTGTGTTGCTGACCACCATTCGCGGCGAGCTTCCAGCATGCGTCCTAAAAGAATAAATTCACGAGCGCGCTGTACGGCTGGTTGCTGACCGATGTCAAACAAAGTGCCTGCACTGGTTTTATGGGGACGATCCGCAATGGCATAAGATAGGTTCAAACGATCTGCGGATAAAAACCCATAATAACTGCGTTGCCGGGCGAGGGTCGTAAACTGTATTGTGGCGGTCGCGGTTTCACCCAATTCGTCGTGAGCGCGTGCCCGCCAGTATTGCCAGCGGTCACTGGCTTGTTGTTTGGGGGTAAGTGCGTTCAGCGCAGAGAGTACCTGTGGCCATTGGGCTTGACGCAGGGCGATGCGTACCCGCCATTGGCGTGCAATATCACTGAGGTACTTCACGGGAATAATGGAAAACCATGCATCTGATTCCGGTCGTTGTTTGCGTGCCAGGGCGATGGCTATTTGCTGTGGAATATCGTACTGCTCCTCGGTCGCCGTTGCTGTGTGCTGTGTTGTGGGCGAAAACCAGATTTTTGCCGCTTCTTGCGGGTCGCGTCGGGCTAAACGTTTCACCACATTAATAAACAGGCGGGGTGCCATATAGTGTGTGCTGCGAGTAATTTGCAGTTGATACTGGGATAACTGTTGCGGTTTGCGATGCAATTTGATCCACAGACGCGCCAGCTTTTGATCCTCAGCAGGCAATGAGCGCAACAGGTAACGCGCCAGGCTGCGGCGGCCCTTGTTCAATGCCAGCTCCATGCGCTGCCACACCAATTCGGTGGTGAGTTTGCCTGCGGCCTTCCAGTGTTTGAATATGCGGTCACAGGTGCGTGGTTGTGAGCGACTGGTAAGCCATCGTTTTTTGATATCCGGGTACGCGGTTTCAGCTTGTCCTGTGCGGATCAGTGCGTAAAGATAATGGCACTGCAGGCGGACATTTTTTGTGGGTGTGTAAAAATCCAGGTATTGTTGCCAACGTCCCTGACGTGCCAGTTGCCGCAAAAGTTTGCGACGCAGTGAAGCTGATATCGGCAAATTGCGGTATTGCTCAAGAAATGCTGAGACTTCTTGGAGTGGGGTTTTGTGCAGGCGCTGTTTGATGTCCTGATATTGCAGGTAAGGATAGAGTGGGTAATCCGTGAGTGTGGGTAATAAACGGTGAAATTCAGATACACGCCGCAGGCGTAGCGCTTTTTCCGCCGCCAAAAACCGAGTACGTTGCTCAGCAAGTGTGGCGCTGTTGAAGTTGACCACGCGCTGCACAAAACTGTCTTGTGCAGTGTTGTGTGGCATGGCCCACACCAGCGCAGGGCACAAAGCAGCAATGGTGAGGCCGATGCGCAGCCATCGGATACCAGGTTTATATGGCATGATGGCGCATAAAAATAAGGTGGGAATTGGGATCATGTATCACTTGCTGTATTAGTGTGCGATTACAAAACCTTTTAGCGGCCAGTTCCTACAGAGAATTGAGGTACTTGCAACCAGTATTCAATAAAGTTGAATGATTTGCTCAAATGTTTCTGCTTTTTATTTAACAGGTATTTGATTATGCTCAATTTTTAAACAATAAACCAGACAAAATTTTACCACTTTTTATGGGCATTTTTTGTGTGGAGTGATGTCATATAAACCCAACTGGAGGATGCAAACATGAGTATGTATACCCGCGGCGAACCTTACGAGCACACATTAAAAAGCGGTGAAACGGCCTATATTTGCCAATGTGGCCATAGCAATACACCACCATTCTGCGATGGCAGTCATGCGGAGCATCCTGGCACAGAACCGCAGATTCACACTGCTGTAAAGGATGAAGCCGTGTACATCTGTGGGTGTGGCAAAACGGGTAACAAACCCTGGTGTGATGGCAGTCACACGGCATCTTAACCGGGCTGTCGATAATGCAAGAATTGCTCACAAATCCGGTGATCCAGGCCGCTGTTGCTCCCTTTGTGGTGGCATTGGTGTCAGCACTGTTGCTGCGTCGTTTTTTACCCGGTGGGATCGGTCTGGCGATTATTGGCGGCTTTTTAATCGCAGTATTGTTGACCACGGGACTGACCGTGCAACCACTGACCGCCACACGCAAGATCATTCTTTGTGGCTTGCTTCTGCCCTTTGTGATGCTGTTGTTGGATTTCATTGCACGAATGCCGCAATCAACCGGGTTAAAACGCGTACTTCGGGCGTTGCCTGCGTTACTATTAGCAGTGGCGGCCTTGTGGATTATCTGGCCTGTGGTGCAACGCCAGGAAGGCCTCGCCATCTGGTGGATGGCAGCGCCGGTCATGTTATATGCCGCTATCATTATCCATAGCACCGCTGCGCTGGGACGAGTGCAAAAACCGGCATTCGGCGCACAGGCTGCCAGTGCATTGATATTAGCAATGGGCGCAGGCGCAACGACGTTGATTGCTGCATCAGCACTCTACAGCCAACTGGCATTCGCTGTTTCAGCAGCGACGGGTGCAGTGATTGTGGTGGGATTATTGGGTGGGATGGAAAAGCTTGCCAAGTTGGGCATGCTGACGGTATATGCAGCGGCTGTGCCAGTGACTCTGTTTGTCGCAGCGGCGACGGTATACGCGCAACTACCGGTGCTGGTGCTGGTGTGTCTGGCGCTGGTGCCGTTGTTCGCTTGGCTGCTATTATTCAACCCCCTCAAATTGATTCAACCAAAGCAGCGCTGGTTGGCATTGATCATCGCCAGCTTATGGGTCAGTATTCCCGTGCTGCCTGCTGTCTGGTTGACTTGGCGAGTCGCAGGGCCGGTGAGCTTTTAGGTCGTACGGAAATGTGGGTCCGGTCATTTGCGGTAACAGGGAAGAAAAATAAAATGTAACTTTATAGAATATAACCATAAAATGTAACTATACCCATAGCGTTTGGGATTTAGGTCTGAATGTGCGTCATATTGATTTCATGGCCAGGCAAAATGGCGCGGAATAGTCATTCTATTGCGAGACATTTTAACGCCGCCATGGGATCAATAGGGCGTGCAGTCAGGCCTAAATCTCAATCGCTATGGGTATATAAGTTGCATTCTCAATATTAGCATCTAGGATTTATAACCAAGGAGATCGACCATGAGAAAAACAGTTATACTTGTCAGCGCATTGTTATTACCAATGGGCAGCATGGCAGCATCGTATACCATTGATCCGAGCCATACCTACCCGAATTTCACGATTGACCATCTGGGGTTTTCGACACTGCACGGACGGTTTGGTAAAACCACGGGCAAACTCGATCTGGATCAGGCCAAAGGTACCGGTTCAGTGGAAATCGTGATTGATGTTGCTTCAGTCGATACAGGCTTTAAAAAACGTGATGATCACCTACGTTCGCCCGATTTTTTCAATGCGGTTGAATTTCCGGAGATAACCTTTAAGTCCACCAAGGTGACCTTTCAGGGTAAAGGAGCCACGGTGGTGGGAGACTTGACCATTATGGGCGTGACCAAGTCAGTGAGTCTCGCGGTGGCCAGTATTAACTGTGGTGTGCATCCGATGAATAAAAAACAGATCTGCGGTTTTGATGCCACTACCCAGCTGAAACGTTCAGATTTTGGTATGAAATACGCGCTGCCAGCCGTGGGTGACATTATCAATCTGGCCATTGGAGTGGAAGCCATCAAGGACTAGTACATCGTCAAAATAGCCTTGACCGGCTTCCAGGCAATGGAATGCGTTGCCGATGTTGATTGATTTTTCAGCACGAAGCCGGTTTAAGTTGCAAAAAAAGAGTCGATAGAACGGTCAGCTCAGAATAGTAGACAGGGAACCTCGGGTATTATTCGAGGAATCACTTTTTATCTGGCATGGGTGCCGGAGAGTATTCATCGGTATCAATAATGGAGAACACGAATGTCAGTTACATCTGAAGTTTCAACAGATGACAACACCATTACTATAAAAATCAGTGGTCGCTTTGATTTTGCGGAGCAAAATGAATTTCGCGACTGTTATTATGACACCAGTCCTGGCGAAAACACGCAATTTATCATTGACATGAGTGGAGCCAATTACATGGATAGCTCGGCACTGGGTATGCTGCTGATGATGCGAGAGTATCTGGGAGGTAATGCGGCGAATATTTCGATTATCAACTGTTCGCCGGACATCAAAAATATTCTGACAGTGGCCAATTTCCAAAGTCTGTTTACGATGGACTGAAATTGTGGCTTTGGTGTCTGTGGGTTAGGAATGGGCACGTAATAACTTCCCAGTCTAGCGCTCAGATTTAGTTCGACTTCGTTTGTTCTGATTACCTACAGAGATGTCGGTAAGAGACGTGAGCATGGATGCGGAAACTTTGAGCAAAATCGCAGGAATAGTTGCTCTATACCCATGGCGATTGAAGAACGGACGAAGACGGGCTGAAGATGAGATACAGGAAGTTATTATGTGCCCATTCCTTAATTTGCCAGCAAACATATTCTTCGTGTCATGAATCTTTCCGGTGGTGCAACCGATATGTCTGAAAACATGCCATTGAGCAGTAAAATGCCCACAGTGCTCATCGCGGATGACGATATTCCAAACCGCCTCGTCTTACAGGCTATTCTTGAAAAACAGGGTTACTGTGTTTTGCAAGCCGATGATGGTGTGCAGGCTGTTGATGTGTTTAGCCGTGAACATCCTGATTTGGTATTGATGGATATCAAAATGCCCAACATGGATGGTTACGAGGCTACGCAACAGATTAAGGCGATGAGCACTGATGCCTTTATACCGGTCATTTTTCTGACAGCAACATCGGATAGTAAAGGTTTGGCCAGATGTGTAGCATCGGGTGGTGATGATTTTTTTACAAAGCCTTACAATCGAATCCTGTTACAAACACGGATAAGCGCTTTGTTACGTATTCGTGAGTTGTACAGCACGGTGCAGTATCAGCGCAATAAACTGGACAACCATCAAAAACGTTTTGACCGTGAAAAACAACTGGCTAAACGCCTGTTTGCCAACATTATCGAAACGGGTTCGCTGAATTTGCCTTATGTGCAATCCATGTTGTCACCCATGTCACTTTTTTCAGGTGATATTTTGTTGGCTGCACCCAAGCCATCCGGTGGCTTGCATGTATTATTGGGTGATTTTACCGGACATGGTCTTGCCGCAGCGATAGGCGCTTTACCGGTTTCCAGTGTTTTTTACGGAATGACGGCAAAAGGTTATTCCATTGCTGAAATTGTCACCGAAATCAATACAAAATTAAAAATGATTTTACCCGCCGATATATTTTTAGCCGCGTGTGTCATTGACCTTAACCCCGGCAGTCATACTCTTTCTATATGGAATGGTGGTATACCCTCTGTGGTGATTTATGGAGAAAAAGAACAGGACATCACACGTTCCTTGTCGCCACGTCATTTGCCGTTAGGTATTGCAAGTGATGAGAGTTTTAGTCGGCGTGTTGAAATGATAGAGATCCGTCAGGATGATCGCATTTACATTCATTCTGATGGAATAACCGAAGTAGCAAATCCTGACGGCCTCATGTTTGGTCGCCAGCGTCTGGAAAATGTTTTTGAGAAAAATACAGACTCTGCTGAACTGTTCGACGAAATTCGTAGTGAATTAATAAAATTTCAGGATGGTGGCGCACAGCAGGATGATATGACGATGATCGAATTGCGGTATAACCAGCAACAACTGGAAGATACCGTTTTTCATGACAAGACACAAACCAAACGGGCGGTGCAGCCATCATCTGAGTGGGATTTTTCCATGGGGCTCAGCGCAGACTTGTTGGGTTGTTTTGATCCACTGCCATTATTGATTCAGTCTGTTTGTGACATGCAAGGTTTCCGTGGGCAGCGCCAGCAGTTATACACTGTATTTTCAGAATTATTCACTAACGCATTGGACCATGGTATTTTGAATCTTGATTCCACCTTAAAAGGAACCGCAGATGGTTTTGCAAAATATTACATGGAGCGCGAAGTACGGTTGTCAAATCTTACTGATGGCAGTATCAAAATTTATGTTGCACACCAACCCAATGCTGAAGGTGGTTTGCTAACGATACGTGTTGAAGATACAGGAGATGGGTTTGATTACCAGGAAAATCAGGTCTCGTTGGAAAGTAATGTAGGGCACTCTGGTCGAGGAATTCAATTACTGAATACGATTTGTGAAAAAATTGAATACAGGGGTAACGGAAATATGTTGATACTTTCAATTGTCGTCCAAAAGAGAAACATACCTGTAGCGTTTGAGATTTAGGTGTTCAGTGTGCGTCCTATTGATTTCATGGGGGTGCGTTAAAATGTATTTGCAATACACGGGTTATTATTCATTATTTTGCCTTGTCACGAAATGCGAAATGAATAGGGCGCACATTCAGGCCTGAATCTCAAATGCTATGGGTATCGTTTATTGAACGTTGCCCATTTTTTGATTGCCCTTGTCAAACTGATTGAAAATTTCGCCGCGCCGGTCACCGTTAACATATTTGGTGTACTCAATACGACGGTCTACTATGTCGCGCCGATCTGCACTGACCAGAGTGCCATAACTATCCACATAGGGAAAATCCAGTTGGGATTCCCAGTTACGGCGATCACTCCCGCTGCGACGGACACTTATCTGTCGTCTTTCCATTTGATTTTGTCGCATTGCAGTGGTTCCCAATAACGTATTTTTATATTTAACCCCACACAGTTAAGCATAAAAAATGCTAATGTCATTAGTTTTCGCCACTTGGAAATGCGTACAAGCCAGCGAGATCACTCGGTTTTTTTGCTGAATACGGGAAGGTTGCAAAAACCGGAAGAAAATTATTTCAACAAAATGGCGTTAATTTCGCCAAATCGGCGTAGCCAGGGTGACCATTCGCGAAAAGAGACAGGCAGGGTTTTGCGTGTTTTTTCCGCAGCTTGATAGCTGGAAAAGCTGCCGTAGATCAGATTGATCCACTCTTCACCTTTTTTATCCTTGGACTTAAATTGCACAATGACCTGGTCCAGTTGCTCGGAAGCCGCCAGTTTGAGTATCTTAGAGGCATCTTTACTGCGCGCAAGCTGAATGGTGTAGTGGTTATGTTTCTGTCCCTCGATCCATGCCAGACCTTTTGCCACAGGATTACTGTGGTAAGGGGCGTGAGCAATGGCTGGGGTGGTTTTGGCGGCTTTTACCGGAACAACGGGACGGTTTTCCAGCAAGGCGAGTGATTCTGTGGCTTTATGCACCCCTTGACGCGATGCGATGCGCCACCAGTATTTTGCTTCTTCGTGATCTTGTTTAACGCCAAAACCCTCAGCATACATCCGTCCGATATTGTATTGTGCAAAAGAATAACCGGAGTTAGCCGACTCTTTATACCAAAAAGCGGCTGCTTTTGGGTTAATATTTAAACCTAGACCACTTTCGTACATGACGGCCAGATTGTTTTGCGCAATGACATGGCTCTGGTCTGCGGCTTTCCGATACCACGAAACTGCGGTTGTCGCATTGCGCTTTACACCATTGCCGGTGTGATACATCCAGGCCAGTGCTGCCTGGGCTTTGGCGTAACCCTCATCTGCCAGTGGCTCCCAGGCTTTGAAGGCCACCTCGTATTGACCGAACATAAAGGCCATGCGCGCATTACCGTACAGTGTTTCCATCACATTTTCCGGCAAAGCATCATCAATTTCCTCTTCATCACAGAAATCCACATCGGCATAAGGTGAGTATTCTTCTTCAAGCCCGTCAGTGTTGGATGAAGTGCTTGTTTTTGCCATTGTCATCGGGCTGAACAGCAAACCGAATATAACCAGGGCTATAAACCGGATGGGGCAGTCATTAATATTGTGAGAAGGTGTCACAGGTGTATTTGGGTCCGGGTTATGATCAGCAGTGTGTGTTGCATTGAAGGGAGCTATACCCGTAGCGATTGAGATCTAATTGCACATCCTATTTACTCCATGGCTGCATTGAAACTCCCCACAATAGACTGGCCATTATTTGTCATTTCGTCTTGCCATGAAGCAAATATGACGCACACTTAAACCTAAATCCCAAACGCTACGGATATATATCTATTGAAGCGGCATTTTTGTTCCGGTCTTTAATCGGGTGAGTATTGACAGATTCAGACTTCCTTCTGGCACCAAAAATCGGGTCGCCCCACAGCAGGTCTGCTAGAATACTACAGACGGGTAAGAAAGACAGATAACTGTAAAAGTATGATAGGAAAAACATCCGACTTGTCGGTGTTGGTTATATGCCCGTAGCGTTTAGGATTTCAGTCTAATTGCACGCCCTATTTGCTCCATGGCTGCGTTGAAATTCCTTGCATCACTACTTATTACACGTCATTTCGTCTTGCCATGAAACAAATATGACGCATACTTAAACCTAAATCCCAAACGCTGGGTATAGTTTGAGTTATTTTCGATATTTCATTGTATTTATACTGATACGAATCAATGAATAACGAACCTGATGCCGCTCTCATCTGATGTTTAGGTTCGCCGGAGGGAATAAAAAATGACAATAAAAGGAGCTGGCGATCCAATACCTGCCCCGTACCCATAGCGGGGTTTTTTTATGTCTGGAAAATGTGGAAACCCGGGAATAGCGGAGAAAGTTATTACGTGCCTATTCCTAAAGCGGTGTTGAAAATGTAACAAGAAGTAAAAAAAGATGGCTCCCCAGCCCGGACTCGAACCAGGGACAGGCTGATTAACAGTCAGCTGCTCTACCAACTGAGCTACTGGGGAACAGCAAATCAAGCGGGGGCGTATGTTAACCGCGAGTCTAGTACATCGTCAAGGCCATTTTGACGGTTTCATCGGTTCCCGCTAATATTTTATACTCACTGCACGAATCGGTACGCGGCCCAATTCAGAGGTTACTCTCCAACAAGAGGCCTGAACTGGTTCTCATACGCTACTACACCTGCTCATCATTGGTCAGGCTCCCTAATTTCCAAACTGACTTTCACGCACTATCCTCGGCTGATTTTTCTACTGAACGAACGCCATTTTTGCACGACCCCGGAATGCATTACTACTTACATCCACTTGTTTTGCTTTTTTCCGGGTGGGGACGTGTCGTTGTGCCAGTATGTGAGGAGGGTTTTCAACAGCAGGGGCGTTGCCAAGAGAGGGTTTTACGGTGCATATTTGTGGGTGTCGAAATTGTTTACATATCATACAAAAAATGATGACACCGTTA
>QIGJ01000160.1 GCA_003229995.1 Gammaproteobacteria bacterium
CAGTAATCGCGGACTTGGCAGCAGCGGTACTTTTGGCTGTGACATCCTCAGCACTTTCGCCACCAAAAATCGAACAGCCGCTGAGGGCAAAAATCAGGGCACCAAAAATCACTAACTTTTTCATTATTTCTTCTCCGATGCTTTTTAGTATTTTCCATCCCGGCTTGTAGCCTGGCGTTGCGTACGACTTTCTTTTGTTTGCGTATACTTTCGAGGCAGTTTCCACACACATCCCACTTAATCACACAATACCTGCGAAGATCAAGCAGAAGGCGCTTTTGATAGTTTACCCGCTACCCGTACACCTTATATAATCTGCCACCCATCCACTTTTCGCATTTATTTGGAATTCTGCCATGCGTATTGCCCAAGAAGCCCTTACATTTGATGATGTTTTATTGATTCCGTCTCATTCCACAGTCATGCCGAAAGACGTGAGTCTGGTGACCCGTCTGACGAAGGAGATCACCTTGAATATCCCGTTGATTTCAGCGGCCATGGATACCGTCACCGAGGCTCGCCTTGCCATCAGTATGGCGCAGGAAGGAGGTATCGGCATCATTCACAAAAACATGACCAGTGAGCAGCAGGCGAAACAGGTGCGGCTGGTGAAAAAATACGAGAGCGGGGTGATTAAAGACCCTATCTCGGTGAGTTCTGACGCCAGTATCCGCGATGTGCTGGCATTAACCCGTGCCCATAATATTTCCGGTGTGCCAGTGGTGGATGGAAAGGAACTGGTGGGCATTGTCACCAGTCGCGATCTGCGTTTTGAGACTCGCTTTGATGAGCCTGTCTCCACTATTATGACTCGCAAAGAAAAACTGGTGACGGTGAAAGAAGGTGCAGCGTCTAAGGAAGTGCTGGCGCTGCTGCATAAATACCGCATCGAAAAAGTGCTGGTGGTCAATGACGACTTCCAGTTGTGCGGTCTGATTACGGTGAAAGACATCCAAAAGGCCAGTGAATATCCCAGTGCCTGTAAAGACGATCAGGGGCGTTTGCGCGTGGGCGCGGCAGTGGGAACGGGTGGCGGCACTGAAGAGCGGGTGAAGGCGCTGGTGAAAGCGGGCGTGGATGTGATTGTGGTAGATACGGCACACGGCCACTCGCAGGGCGTATTGGACCGTGTTAGTTGGGTGAAAAAGAATTTCCCACAAGTACAGGTCATTGGCGGCAACATCGCCACGGGCGAGGCAGCGAAAGCATTGGTGGCCGCAGGGGCGGACGGTGTGAAGGTGGGCATTGGCCCAGGCTCCATTTGTACGACACGCATTGTCGCGGGTGTCGGCGTGCCGCAGATTACGGCGATTGATAATGTGGCGGCTGCGTTGAAGGGGACCGGTGTGCCGTTGATTGCCGACGGTGGTATTCGTTATTCCGGCGATATCGCCAAAGCCCTGGTGGCGGGTGCGTATTCCATTATGATCGGCAGTATGTTCGCGGGGACTGAAGAGGCACCCGGCGAAGTGGAACTGTTTCAGGGACGTTCGTACAAATCGTATCGAGGCATGGGTTCGCTGGGCGCGATGACCGGTGCGGAAGGTTCCAGTGACCGTTATTTCCAGGAAGGCAGCAAGGCCGACAAGTTGGTACCCGAAGGTATTGAGGGTCGTGTGCCGTTTAAGGGATTACTGGCACCAGTGGTGCATCAGTTGCTTGGCGGTATTCGTTCCGGTATGGGGTACACTGGTTGCGCGACCATTGACAATATGCGCTCCATTCCCGAGTTTGTGCGTGTCACTAATGCGGGTATGACTGAAAGCCATGTGCATGATGTGCAGATCACCAAAGAAGCACCGAATTATCGCGCCTGACAAGGGAACAACCATTACCTGCGCACACGACCTAAATCCCAAACGCTATGGGTATAAGTAGTAATGCATCATTATTTTGACAAAATTTTCGCCGAATTTTTTGAGTGAATCAAGGCGCAGCGAAAGGAGCATAGTGAACTATGTGACAGGAGCTGCAACGCTGAGTCACTCAAAAAAGGCAAGAAAATGTTAAAATAATGATGCATTACTACTTAAGTTCAGGTCAGAAATAAAACGGTGAGCAATGCCCACCCTACACTGGATATTTTCTTGAATACCGACATTCATGCCCAGCGCATTTTAATTCTTGATTTTGGTTCGCAATATACACAGCTTATTGCCCGGCGGGTGCGCGAGGCGGGCGTTTATTGTGAGTTACATGCTTACGATATGATGAGTGATGTCGATGTGCATGAGTTTGCACCCAGCGGCATCATTCTTTCCGGTGGCCCGGAGTCGGTGACGGGGGATGATTCGCCCACAGCTCCACAACGGGTGTTTGAACGGGGTGTGCCGGTACTGGGTATTTGTTACGGCATGCAGACCATGGCCGCGCAGTTGGGTGGAAAAGTGGAAAATGCTGACCACCACGAATACGGTTATGCCAAGGTGCGTGCGCGTGGTCATACGCAATTGCTAAAAAATATCGAAGACCACATCAGTACGGAAGGTTACGGTCTGTTGGATGTGTGGATGAGTCACGGTGATCGTGTTGAACAATTACCACCGGGCTTTACGTTGATGGCCTCCACTGAGTCAGCCCCCATTGCGGGTATGGCCGATGAAACACGCCGTTTTTACGGTATCCAGTTTCATCCCGAAGTGACCCACACTCATCAGGGTGAGCGTATTATCAACCGCTTTGTGCATGATATCTGCGGTTGCGAAGGACTGTGGACGGCGGACAACATTATTGACGATAACATTCACAAAGTGCGTGAGCAGGTGGGCAAAGACGAAGTGATTCTTGGTTTGTCCGGGGGTGTGGATTCATCCGTGGTCGCTGCGCTGTTGCACAAAGCCATCGGCAGGCAGCTCACTTGTGTGTTTGTGGACAACGGTCTGTTACGGCTCAACGAAGGTGATCAGGTGATGTCTATGTTTGCCGAGCACATGGGCGTCAAAGTTATTCGGGTCAATGCACAGGATCGTTTTATGGCTGCACTGGGTAGTGAAAACGACCCGGAAAAGAAACGTAAAATTATCGGTAATCTGTTCATTGATATTTTTGAAGAGGAATCCGCTAAACTGCCTAATGCCAAGTGGTTGGCGCAAGGCACCATTTATCCTGATGTGATTGAATCTGCCGGTACCAAATCCGGCAAGGCCCATGTTATCAAATCACACCACAACGTTGGTGGATTGCCAGACGACATGACGTTAAAATTAGTAGAGCCGTTGCGTGAATTATTCAAAGATGAAGTGCGTAAGCTGGGTGTCGAACTGGGTTTGCCTTACGATATGGTCTATCGGCATCCCTTTCCCGGACCGGGACTGGGTGTGCGCATTCTCGGTGAAGTAAAAAAAGAATACGCCGATATCCTGCGTCTTGCCGATGCCATTTTTATTGAAGAATTACATAACCACGAGTGGTATCACAAAGTCAGCCAGGCCTTTGCTGTGTTTTTGCCGGTGAAATCGGTCGGTGTTACTGGTGACGGTCGGCGTTATGATTATGTGGTATCACTGCGAGCAGTGGAAACCGTGGATTTCATGACGGCACGTTGGGCGCATCTGCCCTACGAATTACTGGAAACCGTTTCGCGGCGCATCATCAATGAAGTACCCGGTATCTCCCGCGTGGCCTACGATATTTCCAGTAAGCCGCCAGCGACGATTGAATGGGAATAAATCAGTGGAGAATATCGAGGGTCAAGAGATCGGGAAAATGTAAAGCGGCCTCTGACCCTGCGACACTCGTCGCTGTTGACTTAAAATGGATGCAACGGGCATTGGCGCTGGCGGTACACGCCGAGATTGAAGGAGAAGTCCCTGTAGGTGCGGTGATTGTACGCGATGATTGTGTCATTGCCGAAGGCTGGAACCAACCGGTGATGAACCATGATCCGACTGCCCATGCCGAAGTAATGGCTCTGCGTGCAGCGGGTCTGGCGGAAAAAAATTATCGCTTACTGGATACCACACTTTATGTCACCCTGGAGCCCTGTGTGATGTGTGCTGGCGCGATTACTCATGCGCGGGTGGGGCGTGTGGTTTATGGTGCCACTGATCCTCGCGTGGGTGCAGCAGGGAGTGCTTTCTCGCTGTTGGGCAGTGATCAATTTAACCATCTGGTACAAGTTAAGGGGGGCGTGCTGGAAAGCGAATGCAGTGGCTTATTGCGGCGTTTTTTCAAAGCCCGGCGGTAACGATGTTTGAAAATTTCTGCATAATGCGTATGCTATGCGCTCTTTTTGGAGAGGTGCCAGAGTTGGCCGAATGGGCTTGATTCGAAATCAAGTGAACTCTCACGAGTTCCGAGGGTTCGAATCCCTCCCTCTCCGCCATATAACCTGCCCGTTTCCTGTGGATGCGGGGTTCATGTGATTAAGCAGTCATGTATTATTATTTTAACATTTTCTTGTCTTTTTTGAGTGGCTCAGCGTTGCAGCTCCCGTCACATAGCGCAGTATGCTCCTTTCGCTGTGCCTTGATTCACTCAAAAAAATCGGCGGAAGTTTTGTTAAAACAATGTTATTAAAATAACGATGCATTACTACTTATCTTCTCACTGCAAAGGATGCAAAGGAAAACAAATTCCGATTTTCACGTTCCTTTGCGCCCTCTGCGGTTAAACCCTGATGGGGTGATTCAGCCTTTAATTCATGTGTGAAATATAAACTATAAAGGGAAGATAAAATGAAGGTAGCCTATATTTTTTCAACGCAAGGCCATTCAGTTTCTTACAAACTGGGCCAAATGATTTTGCCACAGTTAGAAGATAACATACACGGTGTAGAAGTCGTGGGGATGTTTTTCTTCGAAGATAATAACTATGTATTAGTGGAAGGTGATCCAATAGGCGCAAGGCTTGCAAAAGTTGCAAAGGACACTGGCATGTTATTAATGGCTTGCGACAAATGCTGCTATGAAAGAGAAATAGATAAAAAATTAGTTGAGGGAGCCGTAATCGGTTGTTTCCCCAATTTATACACTGCGCTTTCTCAGAATATGCCTGACCAGGTTATCACTTTGTAAAAGTAATAACCTCACCGCTGTTTTTCCCCGCCACCTTCCAGACAACGTGCCACATTCTGCTTGGCTGTAGCCGAGCATTTTAGATGTTTGCCTGGATCATTCTCATGCAATTGTCTGCACGTTTCGTAGGCATCGATTAATGCCCAGGTGCATTCAAGTTGGTGAGATAGCGCTTCAAGCTGCTGGTCTTGTTGTTGGCGTTGTTGGGTGGATTCATCCAGTTTTTGCAACATTGACTGGAGTTGCTGCTGGTCACTCTTTTCCCCTGCACTGTGTGTTTCGGCTTGGCTGGGTGTCGTTGAAAAACAAAGGAAGGTGATCAATATGATGGAATATGTTTGTGACATGTGGTGCATAATCATAATGTAGAGCCGTTGATGAATTTGAAGTCGGATTACGTAGAATAACAGATTAACGGTTTTTTTTCAGGAGATGGAACATCAGTCGCAATGAAAATAATTTTAAAATCAATGGGTTGACAATTTTTTCTTCGGTAGTGTTTGAAATGCTGACGTATTATGGGTATATGTATTCCGTATGGAGTTTTACGATGCGTTGGATAAATGCCGATGACTAAACAGGAGCAGTGAAGGAATTGTTGAGATAAATGAAACCTCTGCGCGTTTTATTAGTTGAAGATTCTGAAGACGATGCGGCGCTGACTTTGCGCCAGCTCAAAAAGGGAGGTTATGCACCTTCTTTCAAGAGGGTGGATACCCCTGAGACCATGCGTGCAGCACTGGAAGTGCGCGAATGGGACATTATTCTTTCGGATTATAATATGCCGCAATTCAGTGGTCCTGCGGCGTTAGCCTTACTGCGCTCAACCGATATTGATCTCCCATTTATCGTTATCTCTGGTGCCATGGGTGAAGAATCCGCAGTCTCATTAATGAAGTCTGGCGCACACGACTACATTATGAAGGATAACCTGGCACGGCTGATTCCGGCCATCGAGCGGGAGTTACGTGAAGCCGAAGTGCGTCGTGCCCGCCAACGGGCGGAAGCGGATCTGCATTTATCGGCCAAGGTTTTCGAGTCCAGTGTGGAAGGGGTAATGATTACGGACCGGGAAGCACGCATTCTGCGTGTGAACAAGGCTTTTACGGAGATCACCGGTTACTCGGAAGCGGATATTATTGGTCAACGACCGAGTGTTTTACAATCGGGTCGGCATGACAAGGATTTTTACTGCGGTATGTGGCAGTCCATTAATGATAATGGTTACTGGCAGGGTGAGATCTGGAATCGGCGAAAAAATGGTGAAGTATTTCCAGAATGGTTAACCATCAGCGCGGTGACGGACGCGACCGAGCAAATAACACATTTGATTGGTGGTTTCACCGATATGAGCCAGCAAAAACAAGCGGAAGATCGTATTCAGCATCTTATGTATTACGATGCGTTGACGGATTTGCCCAACCGGGTGTTGTTTCGGGAGCGATGCAAACAAGCTATGTCGCGTGCGCGGCGTAATGACAAGCGTGTTGCTTATTTGCATTTTGATATTGACCGGTTCGTGACTATTAATGACACCCTGGGGTATCAGGTGGGCGACCAATTGTTGCAACAGGTCGGGCAACGTCTGGCAGGTTGTGTGCGTCAACAGGATTTAGTTGCACGCTTTATGGGTGATGAATTTGGTGTTGGAATAACGGACGTTGATCGTAATGACTCGGTGGATGATTTGTTGAAAACAGTGGTTGACGCCTTTGTCGAGCCCTTTTACATACATAGCCGGGAAATTTTCTTAGTGCCAAGTATTGGAGTGTCTTTTTTCCCGGATGATGCCGTGGAATTTGATGAATTGGCGCGCTTTGCTGATACCGCATTGCATGTTGCCAAGCGTGATGGTGGTGTCAACTACCATCGCTATCAAAAATCCATGAATGCGGATGCCGATGACCGGTTGTCAATGGAAAGCGCGTTGCGTCGCGCATTGGAACGTGAGGAATTCCGACTTTATTACCAGCCACAGTTGTCACTGGAAACGGGCGCTATTATTGGTGTGGAAGCGTTGCTGCGCTGGCAGCGCAGTAATGAAGACTTGTTATTGCCAGGAAAATTTATACCCTTGTTGGAAGAAACCAGTTTGATTATCCCTGTGGGTGAATGGGCTTTACGTCAGGCTTGCCGGGATCATCATGCCTGGATTGACGCAGGCGGAAAATCTGTGCCGATTGCGGTTAACCTGTCAGCACGCCAATTCCGTGATAGAGGCTTTGTGGCGATGATTCGTCAAGTGCTTGTAGAAAATAATGTCTCAGCAGAAATGATTGAGCTGGAAATTACTGAAAGCTGTGTAATGGAAGACCCTGAAGAAGCATTGTTAACCCTGGAAATTTTCCATGAAATGGGTATTCGTATTGCCATTGATGATTTTGGTACCGGCTATTCATCGCTGAGCTATTTGAAACGCTTTCCGCTGGACGTGTTAAAAATTGATCAATCTTTTGTTGCCGATATTCCGGCAGATGAAGATGGTGCTGCTATTATCGATACGATTATTGCCATGGGACACCGGCTTAAATTGTCGGTTATTGCTGAAGGTGTGGAAACAGAAGCGCAAGCCGGTTTTCTGCGTACACATGGTTGTGACAATGTACAAGGTTATTTTTACGATCAGCCTATGCTCAGTGAAGATTTAATCCTTCGGATTTCCAAGACATAAGGTACAGAAAAAATGAACTGGGGATTATACTCGCGGGTTATTGTCAGTCTTGGTTTTGTATTAAGTATTTCGATGTTGCTGTTGGGTTATGTATTCTTGCATGGCCTTAATGAAATAGAAAAAATGGAAAGCATCGTTTGGACCCTTGGTGGCATATGGCTGTTAGTGATGATGGTTATCCACCTAGTTTTACGTAGCACGATAAAACCTCTATCCGTGCTTACCCGGCACATTACGACTACGTCGTTTGAAATGTCTGACCGGGAAATCAGTGCAGACTTACGTACCAGAAAAGATGAAATTGGGGTGCTGGCTTGTGCTTTTGACGCCATGTTATCAAATCTCCAGAAATCCTATTCCGACCTGGAAAAAAGAGAAGAGCACTACCGGCGGTTAGTGGAAACCGCAAATGTTATTCCCTGGGAGCTGGATTTAAACTCACGACGCATAACCTATGTAGGGCCACAGGCGAAAGCCATACTTGGTTATGAAATTAGCGATTGGTATGAAGAGAAGTTTTGGTTGAATCACGTATGTGAAGAAGATATTGACATAGCCGAAAAATTTTATCGTCATGTTGCCTCCATTGATGAAGGTCGTGAAATTGAATACCGAATAAATCATGCCAATGGCAAAGTGGTATGGGTACGCGATTGTGTGCATAAATCGACTTATGACCCACGTTCGCCTACATTACAGGGGTTGATGTTTGATGTTGATGAAAGAGTTAAGGCTCGCCAGGAATTACAGCGTTATCGCGAGCATTTGGAAAGGGTGGTTAATGAGCGCACGGCTGAATTGTTAACGGTCAATCAGGAGTTACAGTCGTTTGCGCATTCCTTGTCCCAGGATTTGCGCGTGCCGTTACGTGTTATTAATGGGTTTAGTGAAGCCATGCTGGAAGATTATGGCGATATTATCGGAGATGAGGGACGAAATTATTTAAAGAGAATTTGTAGTGGTATAAACAGAATGGGAAAAATGATCGATGATATTTTGATTCTTTCCCGGGTCTCCCGCAAAGAATTGTATCGGAAAAAGATCAACCTTTCTCAAATGGCTGTTGATGTGGAGAAAACCCTTAGGGAAGAATACCTAAATCATCAAGTGGAATTCATTATTGACAAACAAATGATTGCCTATGGTGATGCAGAATTGATGGAAATACTATTGAACCACCTGTTGAGTAATGCATGGAAATTTACTCAAAAAGTGGATCATCCGCATGTTGAATTTACCGGTGAATTGTCTGCAGGAAATATGGTTTATAGAGTAAAGGATAATGGTGCCGGGTTTGATATGCAGTATGCCGAAAAATTATTTTTACCCTTTAGAAGATTACACAATTCTGAGGAATTTGAAGGCGTGGGTGTTGGTTTGGCGGCGGTAAAACGCATTGTGCTGCGACACGGTGGGAAAGTCTGGGGGGAAGGAGAGGTTGGTAGTGGTGCTGTATTTTACTTTACGCTGGGAGAGTCTTCTCCAGAGCAGTTAAGTGCGGGTCGAAAAATTTCACTGGATAGCGATATTGTAGACATAGACAATGTGAGTTGACCGCATAAAAAACGCGCAGATTACAGGTGTAACAAATGGACAAAAACAAAAAACAAAATTCAATATAATAGTTGTGGTTTTAGAGAGGTGTACTAAGGAATGGGCACGAAATAACTTCCCTGTTTGGCGCCCGGGTTTAGTGCGACTTCGTTCGTTCTGATTGAACAAAAGTGTAGGAATAGTCGTTCTATTTCGAGCTTTTGTGATTGAAGAACGGGCGAAGACGGGCTGAAGCCGGGATGCCAAACAGGGAAGTTATTTCGTGGTGCACGTTCCTAAGGGTGGATATTTTACCATTCATGTATCGCTGGAAAATAACTCGGTATCGACTAGATTAGGGGGAGGGCTTTTGCTTTTTGGATAGGAACGACAATAAAGCGAAAGACATAAAGGGGGAATGAATGTCGGATAACGTTATTTTATTGGTTGAAGATAACCCGGACAATGAGGCTCTGATTCTGTGGGTTTTGAAAAATAATAATATTTTTAATGAAGTTGTTGTGGCACACGGTGGTGAAGCAGCTTGATTTGTATTGGCTGGTATTGAATGAAGTACCTGTAACGCGAGGGGAAAATTGAGTATGACGGTATCGCTGCGGGTTCTCCTTGTTGAAGACTCTGAAAATGACGCCATGCTGCTCAAGAGAGAGCTACAGCGCGCGGAATACGAACCGGTTGTGCAACGGGTTGATAATGGTCCATCAATGCGGCGTGCTTTGCAAAACCAAAATTGGGATATCGTTATCACCGATTATAATATACCCGGTTTTGGTTCTGAAGAAGCGATTGCGATTGTGTTGGAATGCAAGCCTGATATTCCCATCATCATCGTTTCCGGCAGTATTGGCGAAGACATTGCTGTGGCGGCAATGAAAATGGGCGCACACGATTATATTATGAAGGACAACCTTGAGCGCCTTGTGCCTGCGATTGAGCGAGAATTGCACGAAGCGGAAATGCGGCGCTCCCATCGGCTTGCAGAAGCAACGATTCATCATCTTGCCTATCATGACCCGTTGACCGGCTTGGTTAATCGTAATGAATTTGATCGACATCTCAATAATGCCCTGGATTCCGCCAAGTGCAATAATATTTCTCACGTATTGCTATATCTGGATTTAGACCAATTTAAAGTGATCAATGATACCTGTGGCCATCAGGCCGGTGATGAGTTGTTAAGTCAGCTGGCATTGTTGTTGCGGGAAGAGGTGCGTGGCGATGATATTCTGGCGCGCCTGGGGGGTGATGAATTCGGCCTGTTGCTGGAAAACTGTCCGCTGGACAAGGCAAAGGTGATTGCCGAAGACCTACGGGAACTGGTCAGTGATTTTCGTTTTGTCTGGCGCGACAAAAGTTTCAGCATCGGTGTCAGTATCGGTATGGCGACCATTACCAAAGATGCACAGGGTGCTGATGAAGTGCTGGATGCTGCTGACATAGCTTGCTACACGGCGAAAGACATGGGACGTGACCGAGTGCATGTGTACAAGGATGACGATTCAGAATTGCTGCGGCGGCAAACTGAAATGCAATGGGTTTCCCGTATAAAGGATGCGCTGAAGAATGGTCGGTTTGTATTGCACCAGCAACAGATGCGTTCACTCAGTCATCGTAATAGTACGATACAGTGCACTGAGTTTTTGGTGCGTATGCTGGACGAACAAGACAACATTATTATGCCCGGAGCCTTTATTCCCGCAGCAGAACGTTACGGTATCATGCCCTTGCTGGATCGTTGGGTGGTGCGCTCCACCATCGCCTATCTGGCTGACAATTTGTCAGAAAATGAAAAAAATGACAGTACATTTTTCATCAAGCTTTCGGGCAGCTCGCTCAATGATACCGATTTTTCGACCTATATCCGGCAACAAATTAGATACTACAATGTCCCGCCTGGGTTGTTATGTTTTGAAATTACCGAAACTGCGGCGATATCGAACCTGAGAGAGGCCGTTAAATTTATTAATGAAATACGCAGCTTTGGATGCCAGTTTGCTTTGGATGATTTTGGTTCCGGTCTGAGTTCTTTTTCTTACCTTAAGACACTGCCTGTAGATTATTTGAAAATAGATGGCTCATTTGTGCGTGATATTGAAGTTGATCCAATGAATTTCGCGATTGTGCAGGCAATCAATGACATTGGTCACGTTGCTGGTGTGCGTACCATTGCAGAATTTGTTGAGAGTGAAAAAACACTGGAAAGCCTGCGTGATATTGGTGTTGATTTTGTACAAGGTTATTGTATTGCTCATCCGTTGGCAGTGCGTACGAGCACCAGCAGGATCTATACCCACAGCGATTGAGATTTAGGCCTGGCTGCGCGCCCTATTGATTCCATGGCGGCGTTGAAACCCCTTACAATAGACAGGTTACTATTCGTCATTTCGTTTTGCCCAGATAATGAATAAGACGCACATTCAGATCTAAATCCCAAGCGCTATGGGTATATGTAATTGATATTAGTAAGAATTTGTTGCGATTTGGTGTTATGTGTCTTCTGTTGCGATAAAAGGCCACGACCTTAATCTCAAATAGGGAATAAGGAATCAATAAATATTATTTTTTAAAATAACATTGGGCTGTTAATGTGTAGTTCACATGTTTCTGACATGTCACTGCTACTTAGGAACCGACAAAAAACCGTGATGCCCCCATCGTTGCGGTTTTTTGTTTTTTCTTGTCTTGGATTACCGAGTTTTCCATATGAAATTGCGTTGCCTGAACGTATATACTCGTAGCGATTGAGATTTAGGTCGTGTGCATGCCCTTATTTGCTTCATGGCAGCGTTGAAATTTCTCACAATAGACTGGCTGAAGCAGGGATGCCAATGGTAATAAGTTATTTAATTTCTATTCCTAAAGCTTAAACGCTGCGGGTATATCCTATTAAAATGCTCAAAAAAAGCTTTTAACATTTTCGTGTGGCAGGTAGTATACCCCCATACCCCGAATTAGGGAGGGGGAAAGTGTTTGCCCTGACGGGTTCAGGGCATACGCTTTTTTTAACGCATGACTGATAATCCTTCAGTTCATCACCTTTAAATCTCTTTTTCTATGCATTATCTTTCAATGGTTTCTGGTGTTTTTGCTGGTTGATTTGTACAGACTACATGTGTCTGTTTTATGATCAGGTACCCTCTGGCCTTTCAGAATTGATTAACTGGGTTACCGTATTGCCACAGAAATGTACAGTATTACCCTGCACGGACGATGTTGATTGCGAGTGGAAATAATTGAAAGCAAACGACAATATACCAACCTGGGAATCTGCCAAGCAATATGACCGCAACCAGTACAGACGATATCCTGAAGTCGGCTTACGCACTGCTCGACAGTGCCGTGCTGTCGTACAAGGGTGAGCCAACGGGCACCGTTGCCGCGCTGGATGACCGCGTTGCAGCACCGAATTACGAAGAATGTTTTGTCCGTGATTTTGTGCCCAGTGCATTGGTGTTTTTATGCGATGGCAAGCCGGAAATCGTGCGTAACTTCCTGAAAATGGTAGTCAATTTGCGCCATCAACAACCCGTTATGGAAGGTCACGAACGTGCTCTGGGCCTGATGCCCGCCAGTTTTCGCCTGCCGGGTGAACAGGATAAGGACGGTACACCCACCGCTGATTTTGGCGAATTGGCGATTGGCCGGGTGGCCCCCGTAGACTCGGCGATGTGGTGGGTGATCCTGCTGCGAAGCTATGTGTTGGTGACAGGTGATGTTGCCCTGGCTCACAGTGAAGAATTCCAGGAAAGTATGCGCCTTACCCTGGATTTGTATTTGAAGGAAAGCTTTGAAACCTCGCCGGCCATGCTGGTGCCAGATGCCTCGTTTATGATTGACCGACGTATGGGAGTATACGGCCACCCACTGGAAATTCAGGCACTGCTGTATGGCATGTTAAGTACCGCGCAGGAATTATTGCTGCCCACACCGGAAAATGAACGCTTGCTGTCCAACAGTAAAAAACGCATGCAAACCCTGCGTTCTTATGTGCGAATCTACTATTGGCTGGATTCTCAGCGCCTGAACGAAATTCACCGTTTTCGATCCGAAGAATTTGGTGAAGATGCAGCCAATCATTTAAATATTTATCCCGAAACCATTCCGCCCTGGATGGACGGTTGGTTACCGCCCAACAGTGGCTATCTGGTGGGAAACCTGGGTGTTGGTCGCATGGATTTTCGGCTGTTTTCATTTGGTAATATGCTGGCAATCATGTTTGGCCTGACCACCGACAAGCAGGCCGAAAAAATCATGAACCTGTATGAGGCGCGCTGGGATGAGCTGGTGGGTGAAATGCCATTAAAAATTGTTTATCCCGCCCTGGATGGTGACAAATGGCGTTACACTACGGGAAGTGACCCCAAAAATGCCCCCTGGTCATATCATAATGGCGGTAGCTGGCCGTGTTTGATCTGGGCCTTTGTGGGCGCTGCAGTGCGTACTGGACGGCATAATCTTGCGCGAAAAGTGATGGCGCAATCCATGGAAAAACTATGCCATGATCAGTGGCCGGAATATTATGACGGAAAGAACGGCAGCCTGATCGGGCGGCGTTCCAATCTGAAGCAAATCTGGTCAGCCAGTGCAGTGATTTTGGGGCATCAATTCCTGGAAGACCCAGACGCCTTGGCGGTGTTTGAATCCATTAATTTTTAAAACACCTGAATTTAGGACAGATTCTGAAGCCAATTCCGAAACTAATTTTGAAACCCATTCTGAAACCAATAAAAAATAAAAGAAACCATCGTGCCATCACCCATCAAACTGGATCAGCTTAATTTCCCCAGGGCATCTCCCCAGGCAGCCAAAGTACTCGCGTACTTGTCTAATGAAGACCCGGACATGAATGAAGTGAATAATATCATGATGCAAGACCCAGTGCTTGCAGGCACCTTGCTGCGTTATGCCAATTCGCCCCTGTATCGGCGTGGCGGTGAAATCAGCAACGTACCTGCGGCAACGCGGATGATCGGCATAAAAAATGTGCGTAGTGCCGTGGTTATGACGACTCTACGCGCGACCTGTCCCGCAGAAAGTGAACTCACGAAAACCATTTTGCAGCATTCGCTGGGTATTGCCACACTGTGCAAACTGATCGCCAAAAAAAGTTGTCCGGCGGCGGCAGATGATCTGGAATTGCTGGGACTTATTCATGATATTGGCATGGTGGTGCTGGCCTGTAATGTTGAAGATGAATACCGGGCCTTACTGGTGCGTGCCCGGGCTGACAATATTGCCGTGGACGTACTGGAAAAAATGGAATTTGGCTTTACGCATGACGAGATTGCGACCAGAGCCTTGCACGAATTTCGATTGCCAAAACGTCATGAAAGCGTATTGATCCATTTTCATCAACCACCCGATGAAAATGAAACGGAGAGTGAATTAAAAAAAGAACGTGCCGTGCTGGTACTGGCGCACCGGTTGTTGTTCGACATGAGTAGTGAAGATACTTGTGTCGAAACACTTTTTGAATCAACCAACGAACTCATGCATACTTTGAGCCTTGATGAAGTTGCATTGGACGTTGTTCTTGAACAGGCCCAGGCGCATTTTTCTGATTTTACGGGATAAACCTCGGGCACATTTTTCTCGTTTCACTCCTCCTTTCCGTTTTGGTGTTTCCTTATTATGGCTTTGATTAAATTCGATGATGTTTCCCTGGCTTTTGGGCATGTTGCCCTGCTCGACAAGGTTACCCTGCAAATTGACCCCGGTGAGCGGGTTTGTCTGGTGGGTCGTAATGGCACCGGAAAATCTACCCTGATGCAGATTTTACGGGGTGTGGTCAGCCCGGATGATGGTAGTGTGTGGCGTCAGCAAAATGTGCGCATCGCTTGGCTTGCACAGGAAGTCCCCGCAAACCAGACGCAATCTGTATTTGATGTGATTACCGCCGGACTGGAAGGCGTGGGTAGCCTGCTGACGGAATATCATCATGTCGTGCTGTCACTGGAAGATGATGCCTCATCCGCTGTGCTGGAACGTCTCGCTGAATTACAAAGTAAACTGGAGGCTGAAGACGGCTGGCGACTGGAACAAAAAGTCGAAGATGTAATTTCACGACTGGAACTGCCTGCGGACAAATTACTGTCAGAATTATCCGGTGGGCTTAAACGCCGGGTGATGTTGGCGCAAGCCCTGGTGACCGAACCAGACTTGCTGTTACTGGATGAACCCACCAATCATCTTGATTTGGCGGGTATTCAATGGCTGGAAGATTTTTTATTAAACTGGAATGGTAGCGTGTTGTTTATTACCCATGATCGTGCCTTCCTGCAAAAATTGGCTACGCGCATAGTAGAACTGGATCGTGGCAATCTTAATTCCTGGCCCGGTGATTACAAAAATTACCTGCAAAAGAAAGAAGAAGCGCTGGCCATTGAAGCTGATCACAATGCCAAATTTGACAAACGTCTGGCAGAGGAAGAAGTGTGGATACGTCAGGGCATCAAAGCGCGGCGTACCCGCAACGAAGGCCGGGTGCGAGCATTGCAGGCCATGCGTCGTGAATACAGTGACCGACGTAAAGTACAGGGTAAAGTCAGCCTTAACCTCGAAAATGCCGAACGCTCCGGCAAGCTGGTGGTGGAAGTGGAAAATGCCAGTGCAGGTTACAATGGCACGACCATCGTGCGTGATTTTTCCACACGCATTCAGCGTGGTGATCGCATTGGTATTATCGGCCCCAATGGCGCAGGTAAAACCACATTGCTGAAATTATTATTGGGAGAGCTGGAGCCATCACAAGGTACGGTGCAGCTCGGTACAAAACTGGAAGTTGCCTATTTTGATCAGCAACGTGCAGTGCTGGACCCGAAAAAAACAGTAATGGATAATCTCAATTTCGGCAGTGATACCGTCACTGTCAATGGCCGCGAAAAACACGTTATCAGTTATTTACAGGACTTTTTGTTTCCACCACAACGGATACGTTCACCGGTATCATCACTTTCCGGGGGAGAGCGTAACCGGTTATTACTGGCACGCCTGTTTACGCAGCCCGCGAATTTACTGGTCATGGATGAGCCGACCAACGATCTCGATGTAGAAACCCTGGAATTGCTGGAAGAATTGTTGAGCGAGTACA
>QIGJ01000017.1 GCA_003229995.1 Gammaproteobacteria bacterium
CCCCTATCAAATTCCACTTCACAGCCCTATCATATCAATATTGCTATTCTTGGATTCGACCTGACTAACGAAATACGCTCTGGAGAAAATGCAGGAAAAACGTTGCACCACGACTTTGTTGCGCTTGGACACACGTTAACGACATTGACAAAACAAAATCAGCGCCAGTATCAAATAAAAACGGACCTACCTGACTACAACAACACCAATAATAAATTAGGCTTGGCAGCCTGGATAACGAAAGGTAATAACCCAACCCCCGTTCAAGCCGTCGGTGGCTGGCTGAAAACCCTCTAAGGAATGGGCACGCAATAACTTCCTGGTTTAGCGCCCGAATTGAGTCCGTATTGGTTCGTTCTGATTAACGACTGCATGGATGCAGAAGGTAGAGCACCACCAAAAGTAAGCACCCCGAGGCGACAACAAAAGGGGTCAACAAAAAAAGGGGTCAAGTATCATATTGGCGATTAGTTCATGGTGAGCTATCCTTCTCGTTATGCAAAATAGGGTTAGGTCTTGCTTTTTGTCTTTACTCATATTGTTTTTATAAATCACTAAGTTACGATATTTAAGCTGCGAAACATTGGATGTTTTTATAATGCTTTGATATTAGTGGTTTTTATTCTCAAACGAACCCCGAAACTTGAATTATACCCAAGTATCCTAATCTCTCGAAGGTGGCATCTCCGCAAATAATGGCGTAGGTATTTTCAATACTATTTTTTGTCAGTGGCTGGTCTACACCTCTATTAGATCCTTTTAACCGTATGCTCTTCCGGGCTTGAAATTTATCGCTGAAATACGATCATAGGCTTTGACCAGCCGAGGAGTACTAAGAATGGGAATTGGTCGGGGCGAGAGGATTTGAACCTCCGACCACCTGCACCCCATGCAGGTGCGCTACCAGGCTGCGCTACGCCCCGATTTAAACACCTGATCCCTTACAACAGAGCGGCGTATTCTACTCCAGGATCTGGCTGATAGGAAGGGCGTGTTAGCGTTTGAGGATTTCCAGTACGTCTTCCAGCTCACTGATCATCTGGTGGATTATCTGACGGCTATGATTCACGTCTTCTTTTGCCTCACCGCCCGCCAGTTTTTGCCGTGCACCACCGATAGTAAAACCATGCTCGTACAACAGACTGCGGATTTGGCGAATCATGATGACATCATGACGCTGGTAATAACGACGGTTACCACGACGTTTTACCGGTTTTAATTGCGGAAACTCCTGCTCCCAGTAGCGCAATACATGCGGTTTTACGCCGCACAGCTCACTAACTTCACCAATAGTGAAATAGCGTTTGCCGGGTATGGGCGGGAGTTCGTTATTGTTGGCTGCTTCCAGCATAGGCCTCAACTCGTGCTTTCAGTTTTTGGCCTGGGCGAAAAGTGACTACCCGACGTGCTGAAATGGGAATTTCTTCACCGGTTTTTGGGTTTCGACCAGGGCGCTCATTTTTGCTGCGTAAATCAAAGTTTCCGAATCCTGATAATTTTACTTGATTGCCGCTTTCAAGCGCTTCACGAATTTCTGCAAAAAAAAGTTCCACGATCTCCTTTGCTTCGCGTTTGTTCAGGCCCAGCTCTTCATACAGCTTGTCTGCCATTTCAGCTTTGGTTAACGCCATGTTTTTTTCTCACTTGGATAGTCGAAGCTATTGGTTGGAATTATTGAGTCGTGTCGCAGCTTTCGTCCATAATTTATTGTCGTAACGTTGCACCCAGTTGATCGGTTAGCGCCGTTAGTATGGGGGCCATGACCTCCTCGACATCTGCCTCTTCGAGTGTGCGCGAGCGTTCCTGGAAGGTCAAGCCAAACGCAACACTTTTTCTACCGGAATCAATGCCTTTGCCTTGATATACGTCAAATAACTGGAAGTTATCCAACAAGTCTGTAGCGGCATTTTCCACCACATCCTTAAGCTGGTTCAGGGGTATTTTTTCATCGATAACCACAGCGATATCACGACGAATAGACGGGAACTTCGATAAAGCAGAAAACTGTGGGATCACTGCATTATCGAAACATTTCAGCGCAATTTCAAACAAAAACACCGTTTGTGACAAACCGAGTCTGGCTTCCAAGGCAGGATGTAGTGCGCCAATACTGCCTACTTTTTCGCCACTTTCATTATAAATTGCTGCCGATTGACCAGGATGCAGCGCGGGTTCCTGCTCGGCCACAAAGGTGAAATTTTCTACTGTCGAGACAGTGGCCAGCAAGTTTTCAATATCGCCTTTGAGATCAAAGAAATCTATCGGATGTGGTTTTTGCGCCCATTGCTCTGGAGCCCGATTCCCGGACGACACCAGAAAGATAATTTTCCTGTTTTATTTCAATGCCTTGTGGAATAAAGATCAGACCTGACTCGAAGAATTTTACATCGCTTTGCTGACGATTTAGATTGTGCAATACAGCCTGCACCAGAGCTGGCCAGTGGCAGGTGCGCATCACCGACATGTCCGCCGAAATTGGGTTTGTCAGTGTAATACCCGCTTGCCCCGGATCAAACAGTTGTTGCAATTCCGGATCAATGAAGCTGTAGGTAATGGCTTCCTGATAGCCACGACTCACCAGAATGTTTTGTAGACGCGACAGTGGAACACGGCTTTCTGGAATCGGCTGGATGTGCGCTGCGGACTGCGGCAGCGTAGTCGGCAGGTTACCGTAACCATAAACCCGCGCAAGCTCCTCGATGAGGTCTTCTTCAATCGTAATATCAAAACGGAAGCTGGGTGCAGTGACCTGCCAGCTTTCACCTTCTGTTGTCGCACTCATGGTTGTGCTCACAGTTGTGCTCATGGTTGCGTTCACCCTGGTTACACTCATGCCCAGCCGGGTCAGAATGTCAGTCACATCATCCGCAGAAATTGCCTGACCTAAAACGCGCGCAATACGCCCGGCTCGCAGCAAAATGGGGTTACGTGTCGGCATATGCGTATCGTGAATAACTTCAACCACCGGACCAGCGGCACCCCCCACTGTTTTTAATAACAATGCGGCAGCACGAGCCAACGCACGCTGTTGCAATTCCGGGTCCACACCCCGTTCAAAGCGATGGGATGAGTCCGTGTGCAAGCTATAGCTGCGCGCCTTCCCTGCAATGCTGAGCGGGTTGAAAAAGGCACTTTCCAAAACAATGGAAGTGGTGGTATCGCCCACCGCAGAATCGGCACCACCCATAATGCCTGCTAATGCCCGTGGCGCTGTTTCATCCGCAATCAGCAACGTACCGGGAACCAGATCGATTTTTTGTCCGTCCAGCAACGTTATCGACTCACCCTGACGGGCATGGCGCACTTGAATACCACCCTGGATTTTGGTGAGATCAAAGGCATGCATGGGTTGCCCCAGCTCCAGCAGCACAAAGTTGGTGATATCCACCACCGGCCCCAAACTGCGCAGACCACTGCGTCGCAGTGCTTCCTGAATCCACATGGGTGTCGTGGCATCGGGATTAATGCCTTCAATCACCTGACATAAATAACGCGGGCAATCCTCGGGAGCCGTGATAGTCACCGGGAACTGTTTATCCGAGGTGATTTTTGCTTCAGCGCCCTCGTCCACCATCACCGTGGTTTTGCACAGTGTGGCAACTTCCCGCGCAATACCGGCAATGCTCAGACAATCACTGCGATTAGGCGTGAGGCTTAATTCAATGGCATTATCCTCTAACCAGAAGTATTTACGAATATCCTTGCCAATGGGTGCGTCTACCGGCAAGACCATTAAACCTTCCGCCCCCTCGCCCATGCCCAGTTCTTTTGATGAACACAGCATGCCAAAAGATTCTACACCGCGCAGTTTGGCTTTTTTGATTTTCATGCCGCCTGGCAGTGTTGCACCCACGTTGGCCACAGGCACACGCATATCAACAGCCACATTGGGTGCACCACACACGATTTGCCGATATTCACTTTCACCCACATCCACCTGACACACTTGTAATTTGTTGGCATCAGGATGCGGTGCAATACTTTTTACCTGCCCTACAACGGTGTTGTTAAATTCGCCAGCAACAGGTTCAATGCCTTCCACTTCCAAACCCGCCATGGTCATCACCACAGAGAGTTCTTCAGTGCTCATTTTTGGATCAACCCATTCACGCAACCAGTGTTCACTGAATTTCATTATTTATTCACTCTATCTTTTAATTGAACTGGCGCAAAAAACGTAGGTCGTTTTCGAAAAACAGACGCAGATCATTCACCCCATAACGCAACATGGCGAGGCGTTCCACGCCCATACCAAAGGCAAAACCGGTAAATTTTTCGCTATCCACATTCACATGTGACAACACGACCGGATGCACCATGCCGCACCCCAACACTTCCAGCCAGCCGGTATGGCTACACACACGACAACCTTTACCGCTGCACATCACACATTGAATGTCCACTTCTGCAGAAGGCTCGGTAAACGGAAAATATGACGGACGAAAGCGCACCGACAGATCCTGCTCAAAAAAGTGTCGCAGGAATTCGTCGATGATGCCTTTCAGGTCAGCAAAGGTCACACGATCATCCACCAGCAAACCTTCCACTTGATGGAACATGGGTGTGTGGGTTAAATCGGAATCACAACGATAAACACGCCCAGGAGCAATAATGCGTAACGGTGGTTCACGTTCGGCCATCACCCGTACTTGCACCGGTGAGGTATGTGTACGCAATACCGTGTGTTTATCAAAATAAAAAGTGTCGTGCATGGCTCGCGCCGGGTGCGACTCGGGAATGTTCAGTGCCTCGAAATTGTAATAATCGTTTTCGATTTCCGGCCCTTCGGCAATTTCAAAACCCAGCTGGGTAAACAGGGCTTCAATGCGATGCAGTGTGCGTGTCACCGGATGTAACCCACCGTTTTGTTGCCCACGCCCCGGCAACGTGACATCCACCGCCTCTGCCGCAAGCCGGGCATTCAGTTCGGCAGCCTTTAATGTTTCATGACGTGACTCAATGGCCTTTTGCACCGACTGTTTGGCAATGTTGATCACCTTGCCCACATCACGGCGCTGCTCCGCTGGCAGCTTACCCAATGCCTGCATTTGCTGGGTCAGTACCCCTTTTTTACCCAAAAAATGTACCCTGACTTTATCCAGCTCAGTCAGGTCATTGGCGGTATCGATGGCTTGTTGCGCTTCGGTTACCCATTTATCCAGATCTTGCTGCACGTTATTCCCCAGGCAGTTAATGGTTGCAGTTCAAGCCGGTCATCAATAAAAGCCGACCCAATAAAAAAAGGGAAAGGTGTTGGCCTTTCCCTTTTGCTTTTTTTGCGGTCAAAACAGCGGTCAAACACATTGCCACTCACGAGTGAGCGCCAAACAAAGAATTAACCGGCGAGATTTGCCTTGGCTTTTTCAGCCAGTTCAGCAAAGGCCTTTTTGTCAAAAACCGCGATATCCGCCAGCATCTTGCGATCAACTTCAATTTCGGCATTTTTCAGACCATTGATAAATCGGCTGTACGACAAACCGCACTCACGGGCTGCCGCGTTGATACGGGCAATCCACAATGCGCGGAACTGACGTTTGCGTTGACGACGGTCACGATAGGCATATTGACCGGCTTTGGTCACCGCCTGAACGGCAACCCGATAGACGTTTTTGCGACGGCCGCTGTAACCTTTGGCCTTGGCAATCACTTTTTTGTGTTTGGCGCGTGCCTGTACGCCGCGTTTTACTCGTGCCATTTCTCTTTTCTCCTGATTTACTGAACAAAAAGCAGATACGTGATCGGCTTAAGCGTACGGCAACATACGGTTCAACATGCTGACATCTGCATCATGAACCATTTCGCCAGAACGCAAATGACGTTTCCGCTTCGTGCTTTTCTTGGTGAGAATATGACGACGGTGTGACTGGGCGCGTTTAAAGCCCCCGGATGCTGTGCGTCTAAAACGCTTGGCAGCACCACGATTGGTTTTCATCTTTGGCATAACAACTCCGCATTTTGCTTACATAGATTAAAAAACAGCGCATTTTCGACTGGAAGCCTGGGTGTGCCACACCTGACCGACAGTAGCGCCCTCGTGCTAGCGCATTTTTAATTCGGGAAGACTGACCCGATTTCTATCATTCCGGTTTTTGCCAGAATGACATCAATCAGATATTCCTTAAAGTAAAAAGGCCTAGCTTTTTTTCGGCGAGATCACCATGACCATCAAACGACCTTCCATTTTGGAACGTTGCTCAACACTGCCATGGCCTTCTGATTCCACATCATTTGCTACCCGGTCCAGCAATTTTGCACCGAGCTCCTGATGGGCCATTTCCCGCCCACGGAAACGCAGAGTCACTTTCACCCTGTCTCCGTTGTTAAGGAACTTGATAAGGTTGCGTAGTTTTACCTTATAGTCCCCAATGTCCGTTCCCGGACGAAACTTCACTTCCTTGACTTGCGTCTGTTTTTGCTTCTTCTTTGCCGCGTGCTTCTTCTTGTTTTCTTCAAACAGGAACTTGCCGTAATCCATTACACGACAAACCGGAGGCTCAGCATTCGGCACAATCTCCACCAGATCCAGATCGGCATCCAGCGCGGCCTGCTGTGCAGCATCAATCGGTACTACCCCAACTTGTTCACCTTCTGCCCCAATTAAACGCACATCCGGTGCAGTGATGTCTTCATTCAGGCGTACCTTTTTTTCTTGAGCGATGCTTCAATCCTCCAAAGTAGTGCGGCCGCGACTCACGATATCTGCGACAAAACCTTCAGTAAACTGCGAAAGCGCCATGCTTCCAAGGTCTTTGCCACTACGCGTACGCACGGCCACTGTATTATTTTCAACCTCCTTATCGCCCACAACGAGCAGGTAAGGAATGCGTTGTAAAGTGTGCTCGCGGATTTTAAAGCCAATCTTCTCATTTCTCAAGTCTGATTTTGCCCGGAAGCCCCCGCCGCGCAAGGCGTTTTCCACTTTTTGCACATATTCGTTGTTACGATCAGTAATTGACATCACCATTACCTGCGTCGGAGCGAGCCATGCGGGGAAGGCTCCAGCAAATTCTTCGATCAAAATACCGATGAATCGTTCCAGTGAACCGAGGATGGCACGATGCAACATCACCGGCACCTGTTTAGACCCATCTTCGGCAATATAGTGGGCATCAAGACGACCCGGCATCGAAAAATCCACCTGAATCGTGCCGCACTGCCAGACCCGGCCAATGCAGTCTTTCAGTGAAAATTCGATTTTCGGGCCATAAAAAGCACCCTCGCCCGGCTGCAAATCCCACTCCAGCTTCTTGTTATTCAACGCTTTTTCAAGAGAATGCTCGGCCTTGTCCCAGTCAGCGTCCGACCCTACCCGTTTTTCCGGCCGGGTTGACAACTTGATGATAACCTCTTCAAAACCAAAATCTCGGTACACCCGGTATAGTAAATCAATAAACGCTGATACTTCGCTTTGAATCTGGTCTTCTGTACAAAAAATATGCGCATCATCCTGAGTGAAACTGCGCACCCGCATTAACCCATGCAACGTACCGGAGGGCTCATTGCGATGACAGGAGCCAAACTCCGCCATGCGTAGCGGCAGGTCACGGTAACTTTTTAATCCCTGATTAAATATTTGCACATGGCAGGGACAATTCATGGGTTTAATAGCATAAGTGCGTTTTTCCGACTCGGTGACGAACATATCATCGCGGAATTTTTCCCAGTGGCCGGATTTTTCCCACAATACCCGGTCCACCACTTGCGGGGTTTTTACCTCACCGTAACCGTTTTCTGTCAGCACGCCACGGATGTACTGCTCCACCTGCTGGTACAGCGCCCAGCCGTTGGCATGCCAAAACACCATGCCCGGCGCTTCTTCCTGACTATGAAACAAATCCAGCTGGCGGGCCAGCCGACGGTGATCACGCTTTTCCGCCTCTTCCAGACGGTGCAAATAAGCTTTGAGATCCTTTTTATTACTCCATGCCGTGCCATAAATGCGTTGCAGCATTTCGTTATTGGAATCACCACGCCAATAAGCACCGGCCAACTTCATCAGTTTAAAAGATTTCAGTTTGCCAGTGGACGGCACATGCGGACCCCGGCAAAGGTCAATGAAATCACCCTGCTGATACAGTGAAAGCGCCTCACCACGCGGAATGGCTTCGATCAACTCAGCCTTGTATTTTTCACCCTTCTCCAGAAAAAAAGGAATGGCCTCTTCCCGTGACATCACACTGCGCATGACCGGCAGATCCTGTTTAACAATCTCTTTCATACGCTTTTCTATGGTCAGCAAATCATCCGGGCTAAAACCCGGCTCGTAGGCAAAATCGTAATAAAAACCATTTTCGATCACCGGACCAATGGTAACCTGCGCCTCGGGATAAAGCTGCTGCACAGCCTGTGCTAATAAATGTGCGCTGGAGTGACGGATAATTTCCAGCCCCTCCTCATCACGCTCGGTGATAATCGCCAGGGTGCTGTCATCATTCATAATGTATGAGGCGTCCACCAACACCTTATTGACACGTCCGGCCAAAGTGGCCTTGGCCAGACCGGGGCCAATATCAGCCGCGACATCCAGAACCGAAACGGGGTGATCAAAAGTACGTTGAGAGCCATCGGGCAGGGTTACAGAAGGCATATTCTTTTCTCCAGTGGTGATCCATACGAGAGATCACATGTTGTGCGGCAGAACCGCGATAATTTAAGGTTTCTCCGACTACCCTTTCTCCCCTTGAGGGAAGAAGGCCGGGATGAGGGGTGTAACACACAGAAATTGTCCCGTGAATCCTCTTTCTAAATATAGGGTAGGCAGGTTTTTTTGCCCACGCGAATGTCAACAATACACCCGTGGGTATAGAAAAATGTGCTCGCCCTACGGCCACAACAAAGCGGACGAACTCTAACCGTCTGACCGCAAGCTGTCAAAAGACGGAAAGGCGTATCACTTGACAAGACATAAAGCCAACCCAGTCAGCTGGGTGTAACCCGCCTCCTGCTATATGAAGTATAAAAACTGCTAATTTTTGAGTGTATTAGTTCCTAGCTCTGATAAACACGACCTCTCAAGTAAATAAGATAGGGACACCAAAACCCCGGAATGCATACAGAGCCATTATTTATACCCGTAGCGTTTGGGATTTAGGTCTGAATGTGCGTCATATT
>QIGJ01000342.1 GCA_003229995.1 Gammaproteobacteria bacterium
GATAAATTAATATAGAATTTCACTACGTCTTAATATTGTATGGTACACAACCATTGTGCTAAACCCAAAACGCTTTCCGCTATGGAATGCACACGAAATAATATCCCGATTTGGTGCTCAGATTTAAGTCTGTGTTTATTCGTTTTGATTGACGACTGCATGGATGCAGGAGGTAGAGCAACGCAGGAGCAGTTGCCGAACAAAAGTGCAGGAGATACTGGTTCTATTCCGAGCTTTTGTGATTGAAGAACGGGCAAAGATCGTCTGAAGCTGACGACCCCATGGATGGGAGAAGAAGAGCCGAGTCTGGAACAGAGGCCGAGAGGCAAAATCGGGATATTATTTCGTACACGCTCTTTATGGAATGATACCCTGCCTCTTCCTGTTACAAAGTCGCCAGCATATCCACTGATCCCTGCCCTTGTCTCACCACGACGGGCGTATCATCGGTAAATTCCACTACCGTGGTCGGTTCAAAGCCACAGTAACCACCATCGATCACCAAATCCAAACTGTGCTCCAAAGTGTCACGGATGTCATAAGGGTCAGTAAGCGGCATATCATCACCGGGTAAAATAAGTGTGGAACTCATCAATGGTTTGCCGAGAGTTTCCAGCAGAGCTTGAGCGATGCGGTTATCAGGCACGCGCAGACCAATGGTTTTCCGCTTGGGGTTTTGCAAACGTCGCGGTACTTCTTTGGTGGCTTTAAGAATAAAAGTGTATGGCCCCGGCGTGTGGTTCTTGATGAGTCGGTAAACGCTGTTTTCCACCTTGGCGTAAAGCGCAATTTCAGAAAGATCCCGACACACCAGGGTAAAATTATGCTTGGCATCCACTTGTCGAATATTGCGGATGCGTTCCATAGCCGCTTTGTCGCCAAGGTGGCAACCGAGAGCATAACCCGAGTCGGTGGGATAAACGCTGACACCACCGCTGTTAATAATCTCCACGGCTTTGTCGATAAGCCGCTGTTGGGGATTATCGGGATGAATCTGAAAAAACTGGCTCATGTGCTTTTCTTACAGTCCATCGCCCATTCTTTCCAGATCGGTACACAACCCTTCGGCAATGGCATGGGTCGCCCTAACTTCTGCCAGGATTGTTCGGGGCCGTGGTAGTCCGAGCCACAGGAGGCCAGCAGTTCATAACGTTTGGCATATTGTGCCATACTGGCAACGTCACTCGCCGAGTGGCTGCCGGAAACCACTTCGATACCAACACCACCACAGCCTTTAAACGTTTCTATGAACTGTCGTAAACGGGTGGCGCTGATGCGATAACGCGCCGGATGGGCAATCACCGCCTGTCCACCGGCATCACGAATCCAGCCCACAGCCTCTTCCAGTGTCGTCCACTCACCAGGAACATAACCGGGCCGGTTATGCACCAGAAACTTCTTGAATACCTTGCGCATATCTTTAGCGTATCCAGCCTCCACCAAAAAACGAGCAAAATGCGTACGACTGAGAATCGGCCCGGCGGCAAAAGCCTGTGCGCCCACCAGTGCGCCTTCAATACCGTGTTTTTCCAATCCCTGAGCGATCTCTTCACCGCGTCCCGTGCGGATGGCCCGCAGTTTAGCCAGTCCAGCTTGCAGACCGGTATGCTCAGGATCAATATTCAGCCCCACGATGTGAAAAGTCACGCCGCTCCAGGTCACCGAAATTTCAACGCCTGGTACCAAACACAGCCCGACTTCCGCCGCAGTGACAGCCGCTTCGGCCAGCCCCTCGGTAACATCATGATCGGTGAGCGCCAGTACATCCACGCCTTGCGCACAGGCATCGCGCACCAATGTCTCCGGGCTGAGGGTGCCATCGGACAGTGTGCTGTGGCTGTGCAAATCGAAATGAAGAGCGTCGGATGTAGACATAAGCCGACTATTCTAACAGAGCCCTACTCTCAGGGTGTGACAAAGCACCGTCACATTGTGTTAAATTAACACCCCTTGTCCACCACCATTAACAGCCGGTAAACACACCACATGAAATTCCTCTTTGATTTTTTTCCCATTTTGCTATTTTTTATCGCCTACAAACTGGAAGGTATTTTCATTGCTACCGCTGTCGCTATCGCCGCGAGCTTTTTGCAGGTCGGTCTTTACTGGCTCAAACATCGACGCTTTGAAACCAGTCATCTGGTCACTTTGGTATTGATCGCGGTCTTTGGTGGACTCACCCTGTTCCTGCAGGACGAAGCCTTTATCAAATGGAAACCAACCGTCATCAATTGGCTGTTTGCGGCTGTTTTCGTCGGCAGCCAGTATATTGGCAAAAAAACCATCGTTGAGCGCATGATGGGCACCAGTCTTACGTTGCCAGATTTTGTCTGGGTACGTTTGAATACATCCTGGGCACTCTTTTTTATCGCGCTGGGTTTTGCTAACTGGTACGTTATGGCCAACTTTGATACTGATACCTGGGTCAATTTCAAAATGTTTGGCATGATGGGACTCACTCTCGCTTTTCTTGTTGCACAAGGATTTTATCTCACCAAATACTTGCAGGATGAGCTGCCCGAAAAAACACCCCGAACGGAGAAGGACTAACTCATCATGCTTTATGCCATCATCAGTGAAGACCAGAAAGACAGCCTTGAACACCGTTTGCAAGCGCGTCCTGCGCATCTGGAAAGACTCACCACATTACAAAATGAAGGTCGGTTGCTGCTTGCAGGACCGCACCCGGCCATCGACAGTGAAGACCCTGGCCCGGCGGGTTTCAGTGGCAGTCTGGTGATTGCAGAATTCCCGTCACTGGACGACGCGCAGCACTGGGCTAACGCTGATCCTTACATGGCCGATGTGTACAACAAAGTCACCGTAAAACCGTTTAAAAAAGTCTTCCCCCAATCATTGTAAAAAATTCCCTTTTTAGTATAAAACTCCACCGAGAAAAATAGCATGAGTGAACGCATTGATATGATCCGCGAGAAACTGACCGCAGCCTTTTCCCCCGAACAACTGGACATCATTGACGAAAGCCACCTGCATGCCGGTCACCCTGGCGCACGCAGCGGTGGCGGGCACTTTGTGGCCACCATTGTGTCTACAGCCTTTGCAGAAAAAAACATGCTGGTACGACACCGCATGGTTTACGATGCGCTGGGCGATGCCATGAATACTGACATCCACGCCTTGAGCATCAAAGCGCTGACACCTCAAGAATTGAATAATTAAGGAAAGGATATAACGTGAAACCGACCCCTCACACATTGGCCATCATTTTTTTTACTGCCACCGCTATTTTTGCCAGCACAGCCAGCATTACATTGGCCGCCGATAAAGACATCATTGCTATTGTCAACGGTACCAATATTACTGAATGGACACTCAAACGTTATGCCGGTCAACGTGGTTTACCACCCGAAATGCCCAATGGTCAGCAACGTATCGCATTAATTGAAGAATTAATTAATCGCGAATTGATTTACCAGGATGCCGTCAGTATCGGCATCGACCGGACACCTATTATCATCAACGAAATCGCACATCAGCGCGTTAACCTTATCGCCAGCAGCATGTTAAATCGTTCATCAGATCGATTTGCGGTGGGCGATAAGGAGCTGGAAAAAGAATACGGAAATCGCAAAGGTGAATTGGGCGGCAAAGAACTCAAAGCCCGCCATATCCTGTTAGAAAATGAAGACGACGCCAAGGCGGTGATCGTCGCACTGAACAAGGGTGCAGACTTTGCCACCCTCGCCAGCGAAAAGTCCACCGGCCCCAGCGCCGGAGATGGCGGTGACCTCGGCTGGTTTGCAACCGGGCAGATGGTCAAACCCTTTTCAGATGCCGCCAACAAACTTGAAAAAAACAGCTACAGCAAAACACCGGTAAAAACCCAGTTCGGCTGGCATGTCATCCTGCTGGAAGATACCCGACTAGTAAACCCACCCTCGTTTGATGAAGTCAGAGAGCAAATCCGTGTGGGCCTGCAAAACAAGTTGATCGAAACCTACATCAGCGGCCTGCGTGAGACAGCAAAAATCGAACAGAAAAAATAACCCGATAAATTTCCCCGCAGCAAGTTGCGGGGAATCGACACCAAAAAAGAGATCTTTGATGTACCGGAAAGACAACAATTCCATGCCACATAACAGCGTTATCCATTCTGTACTGAAATACATTTTGCTACTGCTCAGCCTGCTTGCCATCCTCAGCGGCTGTGGAGGTGGAAGTGATGGCGGTGGAGGAGACTCTGGCCCGAGGGGTGTCACCCTTAGTGGCACAGTCACCGGTGCCGCAGATTCCGTGGCCGACAGTGACATCAACGACCCCAAAGCCCCCTACACGGCCAACGATACCCCTGATCAGGCCCAATCGATTCCCAACCCGGTGACACTGGGAGGATACGTGAATGAAAGTAGGCTCGGTGACAGAGGCCGTTCATTTGTTTCCGGCGACCCTGTGGATTTTTTTCGCATTAATCTGGCCGCCGACCAAAACATCACTCTCAATATCGCCAACCTCAACACAGGTGACCTGGATCTGCTTTTGTACAAAGATGATGGCAATATCGACCTGAGAGATCCGGACGCCCTATCGATAGGTACCGGCAATACCGAAACCCTTGCTGTTACCGAAGCCGGAGATTATATCGTTACAGTGTTTGCCTATGAAGGTTACTCGAATTACGCCTTGATGGTAGGCCAGAATGTAGCAGGCACGGCAACACAGGCAACCGGCAGTCTAGTATTAACGGATGATTTCGTACCCGGTGAAATCATCGTGCGTTTCCGGGACGGCACTGTCGCTTCAAGCACAAGACAAACACTGGCAACCCGGACTGCCAGTCTGGGTTTGCAAGTCAAAGCAGGTGCCGATAACCGTGCCATGCTGCTGAGACTGGGAGACCTGCAAACACGCCAGACAAGCTTCCGCGCTCTGGGCATCACCTCAAAACAGGCAAATGTTTCCCCTCTGCGACAACTCCGCTCAACGGACCCAAAAAAACAGTTAAAAATAGACACCCTTCAAACCATCAAAGCTTTGCGTAAACGCAAGGATGTGCTGTATGCCGAGCCTAACTACCTCTATCAGGCCCAGCTGGTGCCAACCGATCCCTACTATAAATTCCAATGGCATTATCCGCTCATCAACCTGCCTGCTGCTTGGGATGTCAGCACAGGTAACACCAATGTCATCGTAGCTATCATTGATAGCGGTGTGCTGCTCAATCACCCCGACCTGAAAGGACAGTTTTCCGCTGATGGTGGGTACGATTTCATCCAGGACGACAATATTTCCCAAGACGGTGAACCGGGTATCGACGACAACCCGGATGACCCCGGCGACAAAGCATCTCCCGGCGGCAGAAGCTCTTTCCATGGCACCCATGTGGCGGGCATTGTTGCGGCAGCAACCAGCTTTGGTGGCGGTGGCGGTGTAACTGGTGTAGCCGGTGTAGCGCCAGGTGTAAAAATCATGCCCTTGCGCGTCCTCGGTGTTGACGGCGGCACAGGCTACGATATCCGTCAGGCGATGCTTTATGCTGCCGGCCTGAGTAATGATTCTGGCACAGTACCTGCGCAAAAGGCCGATATCATCAACCTCAGTCTTGGTGGTGGCCCTTTTATCCGGGCGGAGCAGGATTTCATTACCGGGATCCGCAATGAGGGCGTAATAATCGTAGCAGCAGCCGGTAACAGCAGTACCAGCACACCCGCCTATCCCGCCAGCTATGAGGGCGTGATATCCGTCAGTGCAATCGATATCAACAAACAACTGGCTGGATACTCCAATTCCGGCTCCGCCATTGATGTTGCCGCACCGGGTGGCGATACCGCCCGGGATATTAACGGTGATGGTCGTCCTGACGGAGTTCTCAGCACGGTTGGCGACGATTCCGGCGACAGCATCAAACTTGATATCTATAACGAATACCAGGGAACCTCAATGGCCGCTCCCCATATGGCCGGTGTCGCAGCATTAATGAAATCGGTTTACAGTGGCCTGACACCTGCTAATCTAGACAGTTTGCTAAGCAGCGGCAAAATTGTCCAGGATCTTGGCGCTTCCGGCCGGGATAATCAATTCGGCCATGGCCTGATTGACGCCCGCAAGGCTGTGAACGAAGCCGCCGCTCTGGCTGGCGTTAGTGGCTCCCCAGACACCCCGTTCCTCAGCGTATTACCTGTCGCGTTGAACTTCGGTAACAACGAGACCAGTCTCTCGCTGTCAATGGTCAACGGTGATTCCGGTGAACTCACTATTACCTCGGTAGACGATAATGCCGCCTGGCTGACAGTGACCGCCAATTCTGTAGATGCCACCACCCAACTTGGCAACTACCAGGTCAGCATAGACAGAACAGGACTGGCAACAGGCACCTATACTGCCAACATCACCATCGATTCATCCGCCAACAGCGTTACGGTACCGGTAATCCAGCAAGTGGGTGGCCCTGATAGCAAAACCGATGCCGGTTACCAGTATGTCTTGCTGCTCGATGCCAATAACAACAGATCAATCAAACAATGGGCAGGCAGCGCTCAAAACGGAAGTTACCACTTCCAGTTCACTGACGTTGATTTCTCCGCCGGGCAAAACTACCGCATCATTACCGGCACCGACCAGAACAACAACACTATCATATGTGATGCTGGCGAAGCCTGTGGCGCTTATATCACGCAGATTCAACCCAAAACCATCGGTATCGGTGACAAACATAGTGACCTGGATTTCACCGCTGGCTTCAACGTTGGTTTGCAAAGCCCATCGACGACAGATAATCCGCTCCGCAGCATCGCCATCCACCGCTTGCCAAACAAACGGGAACCTTGGCCATAATGGTTATGCGACTTACGACTGTTATTGCACCCATCTTGTTGTCCCCATTGATAGCCGCCTGCCAACCCGGCACACACGGCGTCATACAGCC
>QIGJ01000008.1 GCA_003229995.1 Gammaproteobacteria bacterium
GCCCCATTGCGATGGAAGAAGGGCTGCGATTCGCGATTCGCGAAGGCGGTCGTACGGTGGGTGCCGGTGTGGTTGCAAAAATTATCGAGTAGCTATCGAACAATTAAATCGAATAACTCATCGAATAATTATCGGGTAACACGGTTTTTTATATAAAAAAGATGACTCATTCACGGGCGTACGGTATGATCGCGCGCCCGTGAACTTTCGTTGCATCTTAACTATGCAGGGATGTGACGGCAGGAATGTGAACGCTTTTTAGGCCAGTAGCTCAATTGGCAGAGCAGCGGTCTCCAAAACCGCAGGTTGGGGGTTCGATTCCCTCCTGGCCTGCCACTATGGTTTGCTGCGGCTGATTGGCTGTGGCGCGCTACAGCTCATGGCTGTGCACACGGCTTAAGTGTTAAGTGGAAGGGTGCTTGGTGGTAGGTAGGCTGAAAACAAATTTTGTTGTACGTAGTTTGGGACATCGACATTGAACAAGCTTTTATTGACGGTAGCAGTGCTCCCGATCGCTGCGGCAATCGGCGGATTCTATTACTTTGAGGATTATCCGCAGTGGATGCGGGTTATTGCGCTGTTGGTAGCAGTAGGCATCAGCGGCATGATTGCTTTGCAGACGGCACCGGGCCAGACAGCCTGGGCGTTTCGGCGTGATGCGATTATCGAAGTGCGTAAAGTGGTCTGGCCGACGCGTAAGGAAACAACGCAGACCACAATGATTGTGCTGGTGGTGGTGATTATCATGTCACTGCTGTTATGGGCACTCGACAGTATACTGGCCTGGGTAGTTCGTGCCTTAACCAATTGATTGCGACGGCCCAGGGCAACGCGGGTCGGTTAACGAGGAAGACGATAAATGGCAATGCGGTGGTACGTGGTACACGCCTATTCGGGTTTTGAAAAGCAGGTTCAGCGTTCCCTGATGGAGCGTATTGATCGTATGGGCATGGAAGACAGCTTTGGTGAAGTTCTGGTGCCGACGGAAGAAGTCGTTGAGATGCGTGAGGGCACAAAGCGCCGCAGTGAACGCAAATTTTTCCCCGGGTATGTATTAGTGCAAATGGAACTGAATGATGCTTCCTGGCACTTGGTAAAAGACGTACCCAAAGTGCTGGGTTTTATTGGTGGTACCGGTGACCGACCGACCCCGATTACCGACAAGGAAGCGGATTCTATTTTACAGCGTGTGCAGGAAGGTGTGGAGAAACCACGGCCCAAAGTATTGTTTGAGCCGGGCGAGATGGTGCGCATTATTGACGGCCCCTTCAACGACTTTAATGGTGTTGTGGAAGAAGTGGACTATGAAAAAAGTAAGATGCGTGTGTCAGTATTGATTTTTGGCCGTTCCACCCCGGTTGAACTGGAATTTGGGCAAGTCGAAAAAGGTTAGCCTTTATTCGGTAGACAGGAGCCGCTATTCCATCTTGTCACTGGAAACTTGGAAAACAGGGGAGCCTCAAGGCGCTTGCACCCACTTAGGAGTAATAGAATATGGCAAAGAAGATTGAGGCCTATATCAAGCTGCAGGTTCCTGCAGGTCAGGCCAACCCCAGTCCGCCTGTGGGTCCAGCATTGGGTCAGCATGGCGTTAACATCATGGAGTTCTGCAAGGCGTTTAATGCGCAGACGCAGAGCATGGAACAGGGTTTACCGATTCCCGTGGTGATTACTGTTTATAGTGATCGTAGTTTTACCTTTATTACCAAGACGCCTCCGGCTTCCGTGTTACTGAGGAAAGCCGCTGGTATTGCCAAGGGCTCCGGTGTGCCAAATCGTGACAAAGTGGGCAAAATCAACCGTGCCCAGTTGGAAGAGATCGCCACCACCAAGATGCCGGATCTGAATGCGGCTGATATGGACGCCGCTGTACGCATTATTGCGGGCACTGCCCGCAGCATGGGTCTTGACACTGAAGGGGTGAAATAATGGCTAAGCTGTCTAAACGCGCCAAGGCGATCAGCGAAAAGCTGGAAGCCGGTAAAAATTACGCCATTGATGATGCATTAGCCCTGCTTAAGGATTTGCCTTCGGCAAAATTTGCTGAGTCTGTTGACGTGAGTGTTAATCTGGGCGTGGATGCGCGTAAGTCTGATCAGGCGGTGCGTAGTGCGACTGTACTGCCGAATGGCACCGGTAAAACCGTGCGTGTTGCCGTGTTCACCCAGGGCGCGAATGCTGATGCCGCCAAAGAGGCCGGTGCGGACATTGTGGGTATGGACGATCTGGCTGCTGAAGTGAAAAAAGGCAATATGGATTTTGATGTGGTCATTGCTTCCCCGGATGCCATGCGCGTAGTGGGTCAGCTGGGTCAGATTCTTGGCCCCCGTGGTTTGATGCCAAACCCCAAAGTGGGCACGGTGACGCCGGACGTGGTCACCGCAGTGAAAAATGCCAAGGCGGGTCAGGTGCGTTATCGCATTGACAAAGCCGGTATCATTCATTGTCCTATTGGCAAGCTTAGTTTCGAAGTATTGGCTTTGCGTGAGAATCTTGAAGCCCTGCTGGCTGATTTGCTGAAGGCTAGGCCCAGCTCCGCCAAGGGTGTGTATATGAAAAAAGTGACGGTATCCAGCACCATGGGTCCGGGCATTATTGTCGATAGATCGTCATTGCCGATCTAAACTCTGGGTCACCATACGATACGACAAAACAGAATTTGAGGGTGTGGTTTTTTTAAAGACAGATGTCTTGAAAAAACTGCTGCCGTCAAAGACCGTAGGTGTGAGGTGGATGTGTCATTTTTATTCGCCAAGCTTAATGACAGCAGTCAGCCTGCGCAGAGGGTGTTACCCCGATCAGTTTTCCTGGGTCACACTGTAGAAAAGAGTGTTGGTGAAAACCGGCACGTAGTACAGGCGGGAAAGACAAACGTCTAACCCATTCTTTGTTAATAAACAGTGTTAACGACTGGAGGTGTTTCAGTGGCTCTGAACTTAGATCAGAAAAAGGCAGTCGTCGCCGAAGTCGCCGACGTCGCAGCTAATGCGCATTCTGCTATTGCCGCCGAGTATATTGGTTTGACAGTAGAAGACATGACCGCTTTACGGGTGAAAGCCCGTGAAGAGAATGTCTATTTACGCGTAGTAAAAAACACCCTGGCACGTCGTGCATTTGAAGGTACTGATTTCGAATGTATGAGTGATGCCATGGTAGGTCCGTTGGTTTTGGCGTTCTCGCAAGAAGAGCCTGGTGCCGCTGCCCGTGTCATTTCTGATTTTGCAAAAGAAAATGACAAATTGGTAGTGAAACTGGTTTCTATTAGCGGGCAGTTGCTGGATGCAGGCGATATTAAACGTCTGGCCAGTATGCCAACTAAGGATCAGGCAATCAGTATGCTGATGTCGGTGATGAATGCACCGGTAGAGAAGCTGGCACGTACGTTGAACGAAGTGCCGGGCAAGCTGGTTCGTGTGATAGCTGCGGTTCGCGATCAAAAAGACGCGGCGTAAATTTTTCAAACAGAAGATTGCGTGTGACGTTTTTTACGACGATAAAAACATTTTCTCGGGTGGCAGCATGAAGCCCGGCAAGTTAAAAGTATTTTTTGGAGATTAATATCATGGCTGTGAGTAAAGACGATATTTTGGAAAGTATTTCAAACATGACTGTCATGGAAGTGGTGGATCTGGTTGAAGCAATGGAAGAAAAATTTGGTGTGTCTGCGGCGGCGGCTGTGGCAGTTGCGGCTCCTGCAGCTGGCGGTGACGCCGGTGCTGCTGTTGAAGAGCAGACTGAGTTTAATGTAATGATGACCAGCTTCGGTGGCAACAAAGTTACGGTGATCAAGGCAGTTCGTAGCATCACCGGACTTGGGCTGAAAGAAGCCAAGGGCATGGTGGAAGGTGTACCGGTCGCAGTGAAAGAAGGTGTCGAGAAAGCTGAAGCTGAAGAAGTTAAAAAGACGCTGGAAGAAGCCGGCGCACAAGTCGAGCTTAAATAAGACTCGCTCGTTGAGTGCTGAAATCCGGGATTCTTTTTGTTTCACTTTGTGTTTCAAGAAGCCCGGTCAGATTTCTCAACAGCGGCATTGGCTGGTGGCTTTATGTCACCGGCCTTTTGTCGCTGCTGAGAAGCGTTATTCGTTGATGGCGCGCTTGTGCGTCATCAGGTTGTCATAGTCATAATAGAGGAACGCAGATGGCTTACTCCTTCACTGAAAAGAAACGTATCCGTAAGGATTTCGGCAAGTTTCCTAAAGTCATGGAGGTACCGTACCTGTTGGAAATCCAGCTGGCATCGTACCGTAAATTTCTCCAGACCGATGTGCCTTTGGCAGAGCGTGGTGACTATGGATTGCATGGCGCTCTGAAAAGTGTGTTACCCATTGTCAGTTATTCTGGTAGCGCGGGCTTGGAGTATGTTGATTATCGTCTGGGCACTCCGACGTTTAATGTGAAGGAATGCCAGTTGCGTGGTATGACCTATTCCGCACCATTGCGTGTCACGGTCAAATTGATCATCTATGACAAGGATTCCAAGAAAAATCCGAAGCCGATCAAGGAAATCCGCGAGCAGGAAATCTACATGGGTGAAATTCCCCTGATGACTGATAACGGTACCTTTGTCATTAACGGTACTGAGCGCGTTATTGTTTCTCAGCTGCATCGTTCGCCTGGTGTATTTTTTGATCACGACAAGGGTAAAACCCATTCTTCGGGTAAGCTGCTCTACCATGCCCAGGTGATTCCTTATCGCGGTTCCTGGCTGGACTTTGAATTTGATCCCAAAGACCTGGTACATGTGCGTATTGACCGCCGTCGAAAACTGCCGGCTACGGTTATCCTGCATGCCTTGGGGTATAGCGACGAAGAGATCCTGGCGATGTTCTTCGAAAATGATTCTTTCACGCTGGGTAAAGAAGAAGCCAAGTTGAAACTGGTGCCTGAGCGTTTGCGAGGTGATACCGCAGCCTATGATATTAAGATCAAAGGCAAAGTTATTGCGGAAAAAGGGCGTCGCATCACTGCACGTCATATCAAGGAGCTTGAAAAGGCCGACATCAAAACGTTGCCGGTGCCGTTTGAGTATTTGATTGGCAAAGCTCTGGCGAGCGCTGTGGTGGATAAAGAAAGTGGTGAAATCGTTGCCAATACCAACGAAGAGATCACCGAAGAGTTGCTGGTTAAACTACAGGAAGCAAGCGTCAAAAGTATTGAAACGGTTTACACCAACGACCTTGATCGTGGTCCGTTTATTGCGGATACTTTGCGTGCAGATAATTCTACCAACAACCTCGAAGCCAAGGTGGAAATCTATCGCATGATGCGTCCTGGTGAACCACCTACCAAGGATGCCGCCGAGACCCTGTTCCAGAATCTGTTTTTTAATCCGGATCGTTATGATCTGTCCTCTGTGGGCCGTATGAAGTTTAACCGCCGTCTCGGTCGTGCGGAAAACACTGGCGATGGTGTATTGAGTTCGGACGACATTGTCGATGTGCTGAAAATGCTCATCGATATTCGTAACGGCAATGGTGTAGTGGATGACATCGATCATCTGGGCAACCGTCGTGTACGCTCTGTCGGTGAGATGGCAGAAAACCAGTTCCGCGTTGGTCTGGTGCGCGTGGAACGTGCAGTGAAAGAGCGTTTGAGTATCGCTGAAAGCGAAGGTCTGATGCCACAGGATCTGATTAACGCCAAGCCGGTGTCTGCTGCTATCAAGGAATTTTTTGGCAGTTCGCAGTTGTCGCAGTTTATGGATCAGAACAACCCACTGTCGGAAGTCACCCATAAACGTCGTGTTTCGGCCTTGGGTCCGGGTGGTTTGACCCGTGAGCGTGCCGGTTTTGAGGTGCGCGATGTTCATCCGACGCATTACGGTCGTGTTTGCCCCATCGAAACACCTGAAGGTCCGAATATCGGGCTGATTAACTCGCTGGCAGTGTATGCGCGTACCAACGATTACGGTTTCCTAGAAACGCCGTATCGTAAAGTAGTTGATGGCGTAGTGACGGGTGATATTGAATACCTGTCTGCTATCGAAGAAGGTCAGTATGTGATTGCTCAGGCCAATATCACGCTCGATAAAAAGGGTAAACTGATTGATGATATGGTGGCGGCTCGCCACCTGAATGAAACGACGATGTCCTTCCCGGACAAAGTAGACTATATAGACGTATCACCACGCCAAATTGTATCCATTGCCGCAGCACTGATTCCGTTTCTTGAACATGATGATGCCAACCGTGCATTGATGGGCTCGAATATGCAGCGTCAGGCTGTGCCGACGTTGCGTGCGGACAAGCCGTTGGTGGGTACGGGTATTGAACGTGTTGTTGCCATCGACTCAGGCGTTACCGTGATCGCCACGCGTGGCGGCCGGGTGGATATGGTGGATGCCAGCCGTATTGTGGTGCGTGTCAATGATGATGAAACCGCTGCGGGTGAGCCGGGCGTGGACATCTACAATTTGACTAAATACACCCGTTCGAATCAGAACACCTGTATCAATCAAAAACCGCTGGTGAAACCCGGTGATGAGGTGGCGCGAGGTGATGTGCTAGCTGATGGCCCGTCCACTGATATGGGCGAGCTGGCGTTGGGGCAGAACATGCTGGTGGCCTTCATGCCTTGGAATGGTTACAACTTTGAGGATTCCATTCTCATCTCTGAACGTGTGGTGAAGGAAGATCGTTACACCACGATTCATATCGAAGAACTCACCTGTATGGCGCGTGATACCAAATTGGGCTCGGAAGAAGTTACCAGTGACATTCCGAATGTGGGTGAAGGTGCGTTGGCCAACCTGGATGAAGCTGGTGTGGTGTACGTAGGTGCTGAAGTGAAACCGGGTGATATTCTGGTGGGCAAGGTGACACCGAAGGGTGAAACTCAGTTGACGCCGGAAGAAAAACTGTTGCGTGCAATTTTTGGTGAAAAAGCCTCCGACGTGAAAGACACTTCGTTGCGGGTACCCTCGGGTATGGATGGCGTGGTTATTGACGTGCGTGTTTTTACCCGTGATGGCGTGGACAAAGACACACGCGCCTTGCAAGTGGAAGAATCCGATCTCGCTTCGGTGAAAAAGGATTTGAAGGACGAGTATCGCATCATGGAGGACGATATTTATCAGCGTGCGGAAAAACTGCTTTCCGGCAAGGTTGCCGATGGTGGTCCGAACCA
>QIGJ01000087.1 GCA_003229995.1 Gammaproteobacteria bacterium
AATGCTCCCGACGCAGTAACAATGAAACATCACTGCCCAGTGCGTTCAACACGCCCGCCAGTTCTACAGCAATGTAACCAGCTCCCACCACTGCAACCCGTTTGGGCTGTTCGGTAAGGGCAAAAAACCCGTCGGAGGTAATACCTAATTCGGCTCCCACTGTATCCGGTACCGACGGCACGCCACCGGGGGCAATCACAATATGATCCGCCGTATACTGCTGGCCGTTCACTTCCAGGGTTTTGGCATCAACAAAACGTGCTGTGCCACGAATTTCGTCGATATTCGAATCAGATAGTTGCCGTACCAGTCATTAATGCCTTTGATGTAAGCTTCACGCGCTTCCACCAGTCTGCCCCAGTTAAAACCATCAACAGTGATGTCAAAACCATAATCCGGCGCATTTTTCAAAGCCGCTGCCATTTCTGCGCCGTACCACATCACCTTCTTTGGTACGCAGCCGACATTGACGCAAGTGCCACCCATTTTACCGCTTTCGATGACAGCGCATTTGGCACCGTATACGGCACCGCGTTCTGCGGCTGACAAGCCGCCACTGCCGCCACCAATGCTGATCAGATCATAATGTTTGGTCATATTTTGCAAGCCTTGCTGTTTTTTGAAAAGTATCAAACAGGTGTAGGGTGGGCACGTTTTTGTGCTTACGCGGTGTTAACGCTACTGAGTTGATTTTAAGATGCACAGGTGGGTACAAAAAACGTGCCCACCCTACGTCTCTATCCCATCCACTGCAACGGTGGTTCATTCATCATCGCCGCCTGTTCCCGCAATGCGAGTATCTGCTCTTCCCAGTAACGCGGTTCCGCGAACCACGGAAAGTGCATGGGAAATGTCGGATCATCCCAGCGCCGTGCCAGCCATGCGGAGTAGTGAATCATGCGCAGCGTGCGTAGCGGTTCGACCAAGTGTAATTCGCGTGGATTAAAATCCATAAATTCGCTGTAACCCGACAATATTTCGTCAATTTGCCCGGTCATCTGCGCCCGCTCGCCGGAGAGTAACATCCATAAATCCTGTATCGCCGGGCCCATGCGCGCATCATCAAAATCCACAAAATGGGGACCACCCTCTGTCCATAAAATGTTGCCGGGGTGACAGTCACCGTGCAGGCGTATTTGTGCCACGTTACCTTCGGCAACGCCTGCCCGCTCAAAACCGGTCTGCACCTGTTTGAGCACATCCTCCACTAATGTTGAATAGGCCTCATGCAAGTCATCTGGCACAACATTGGCGGACATGATGTAGAGAAAAGGCTCCCGACCAAAGCTCTCGATATCCAGTGTCGGTCGATGTTGAAACCTCCCGGTAGCACCAATGGCGTGAATACGCCCCAGGAAACGCCCCATCCACACCAGATTATCCAGGTCTTCCAGGTCGGGAGTACGCCCACCGCGACGCGGGTAAATCGCAAAGCGAAACCCGGCGTGCTCGAACAGACTATTCCCAGCGGCATCCCGCAACGGCGCTATGGCCGGAATCTCCGACTGTGCCAGCGTTTCGGCGAAATCGTGTTCTTCCTGAATCGCCGCATCCGTCCAGCGGTTGGGCCGGTAAAATTTGACGATAATCGGCTGGGCATCGTCAATGCCCACCTGATAGACCCGGTTTTCATAGCTGTTCAGCGCCAGTTGCCGACCATCACTGCGCCCCCCCGCCAGTTGCACCTGACTATCCACGGCATCCAGTACCACATCAGGCGTCAACGCTTCGTAAGGGTGTGCGCCTAGCGCAAATTCAGTATCAGTCACAAGAATAAATCCATGGTTGTCACCGTTTCAGGCCTTTTTGCTGTGCAAATAATATCCAATAACACGATTTTCCAGTTTGAGTTTTGTCAGATTAGAGTATCATCATTGCGCCTTTAAGCTGATTACGGAAATAATCGATAACGCCATGACCAATCCTCTGCTGCATTTGACCGATCTGCCGCCTTTCAGTGCCATCAAACCCGAACATGTGGAACCCGCCATCGACCAGATTCTGGCCGATAACCGTGCTGCAATCAAAACCCTGCTGGCTGATAACCCGACACCCCGTTGGAATACCGTAATGCTCCCTCTGGAAAGTCTGGAGGATCGTCTCGCGCGCGCTTGGTCACCCGTAAGTCATATGAATTCGGTACGGAACAGTGACGCACTGCGCGATGCCCACAACGCCTGCCTGCCCAAGCTCAGTCAATACGCTACCGAGATCGGCCAAAATCAGCAACTGTTTGCCGCCTTCAGCGCCGTGGCCAAAGACACCACGCTTTCCGTTGCCCAACAAAAGGCCATCGATAACGCCTTACGTGACTTCCAGCTCTCCGGTGTTGAACTGCCCGACGATAAAAAACAGCGTTACATGACCATTCAACAGGAACTGTCTGGCCTCACTGCCAAATTTTCGGAAAATGTACTGGATGCCACCCAGGCATGGCACAAACTTGTTGGGGATGAAAAATCGCTCGCCGGACTGCCCGAGTCGGCCATTGCCATGGCCAAACAATCCGCCGAACAAAAAGCACACAGTGGCTGGCTGTTTACCCTGGAATTCCCCAGCTATTTTGCAGTAATGAGCTATGCCAATGACCGCGCGCTGCGTGAAGAAGTGTATGTCGCCTACGTTACCCGCGCTTCGGACCAGGGACCTAACGCGGGTAAATTCGACAACACGCCGCTGATGGGAAAAATTCTCGCCCTGCGTCACGAACTGGCTCGGTTGCTTGGCTTTGAAAATTACGCGCAACGTTCACTGGCCACGAAAATGGCTTCCGGCACCGAAAAAGTCACCGTTTTTTTGCGCGACCTCGCCGACCGCTCGCTGGGCATGGCTCAAGAAGAACTCACCGAACTGAAAACATTTGCGCGTGATGAACTGGGCCTCGACACGCTCGAACCCTGGGACATCACCTACGCCTCAGAAAAACTGCGCCTGCACCGGTACGCCATCAGCCAGGAAGACCTCAAACCTTATTTCCCTGAAGCGCGTGTGGTCAGCGGTATGTTCGACGTGGTCAACAAACTCTATGGCCTGGAAATCCACGAGCTGGCGGATATCGACACTTGGCACAAAGACGTGCGCGTATTTAAAATCCTTGATCGCAACGGTGATGCCCGTGGCCGATTTTATCTCGACCTGTACGCACGCACCAACAAACGGGGTGGCGCATGGATGGACGAATGTATCTCCCGCCGCCAGACGGGGCACAGTGTGCAATTGCCCGTTGCCTACCTCACTTGCAACTTTTCTGCACCTGTGGGCAATGACCCCGCGCTGTTCACCCATAACGAAGTCATCACCCTGTTTCACGAATTCGGCCATGGCTTGCACCACATGCTGACTCAAATCGATACGCTCGCCGTATCTGGCATCAGCGGCGTACCCTGGGACGCCATAGAACTGCCCAGCCAATTTTTGGAAAACTGGTGCTGGGAATCACAGGCCGTCAACTTCATTGCACAACACTATCAAACGGGAGAACAACTGCCCGACGCACTGTTCGCCAAAATGACCTCCGCCAAAAATTTTCAGGCCGGTATGCAAATGGTGCGACAATTGGAATTCTCTCTATTCGATTTTCGCATTCACACCGAATATGATCCGGAAAAAGGCGCACGCGTGCAAGAGATTCTTGACGAAGTACGCGCCGAGGTAGCCGTCATCAAACCACCTGAATATCACCGCTTTCAGCATAGCTTTTCACATATTTTCGCGGGCGGTTATGCCGCAGGTTATTACAGCTACAAATGGGCGGAAGTGTTATCGTCCGACGCTTTCTCAAAATTTGAAGAGACCGGTATTTTCAACCGGGAAACCGGGCTGGCCTTTTTGGAAGCCATACTGGAACAAGGGGGCTCACGCGAACCCATGGATTTATTTATTGAATTTCGTGGTCGCGAACCAGAAATAGATGCCCTGTTACGGCATTCAGGCATTCAATAACAAAGAATAAGCCTCCGGGCTGAACAAGGAACGTGTGTCGATGAAAATACCAACAATACACCGCATCATCTTTGGCATGTTCGCAAGCCTGTTAACCTGCCTGCCACTGGCCGTGAATGCCGCCTTCATCACGGATAAAATCGTCGCTGAAGTACGCACAGAACGTTTTGATCAGGGCGCAGTATTGAAAGAACTCTCCAGCGGTGCCTCGGTGGAAGTGCTCATGTCCGACGGAAAATACACCCGCGTACGCACCACTGACAACATCACCGGCTGGGTCAATTCCAGATTCCTCACCAATGAAAAACCCAACCAACTGGAACACCTGAAACTGCTTAGCAAAATCAAGGCTACCGAAGAACAATTACGTGTCGCTAAAGAAAAGCTTGCCAGTGCCCCGACGACTGGCTCAGACATCAGTACAGAAGAAATCGACACTCTCAAAAAACAGGCAAAAAATGCCCAATGGATGAAAGCGGAGATGCAAAAGGCGCGTAATCGTGCTGAAAAAGCAGAAGAAAAACTAAAAACCGAACTCAAAAAACCCTCGAAAAAGAGTGAACAGAACAACGATACCAAACAACAGCTTGAGAACTTGCGCAGACAAAACCATGAACTGGAGACACGCCTCGCCGCAGCCCTGCTGGTCAACGAACAACAAAGTGAATCCACCAGCACGGAACTGACACCTGTCGCCTTTGTTGCAACACCTGCAACCGAAAAAACCGACGATAACTGGACAATCAACATGCAATGGTTCTTTGGCAGCTTGTTCACGGCCCTGATCATTGGCTTTATAGCTGGACTCACTTGGTTGGATAAACGTATCCGGCGGAAACATGGTGGATTCAGGATTTATTAATACCTAGATCCTAAAGCACGAAATAAAACGTTGCGCCTTTATCAACTTCGCCTTCGGCCCAAACTTGCCCGCCATGGCGATGGATGCTGCGTGCGACTGAAGCCAGCCCGATGCCAATTCCCGGAAACGCCTCGGCGGTATGCAGGCGCTGAAAAGCCCCAAACAGTTTATCAACATGCTGCATATTAAAACCGGCACCGTTGTCCATGATAAAATAAGCGACTTCGTTCTCTCGCTCCGTCACACCAAATTCGATATAGGGCTGTGTTGTTTTGGCGGTGAATTTCCATGCATTGCCTAACAGGTTGTCAAAGATAATTCTCAACAGGCGGCGGTCGCCTTCCACTATAATATCCGGTCGGATGTACACCTCGACTTCCCGATCCGGCTCTGCTTCCCGTAGCCGGGTTATTTCGGCCTCTGCCAAAGTACTGAGGTTCACACTCTCCCGTACCAATTCGCTGTGATTCAGGCGAGATAATTCCAGCATTCCATCAATCAATTCACCCATATGGCCAACCGCCCTGCAAATACGTTGCAGATAACCTTGTCCCTGCTCTCCCAGCTGATCTGCATATTCCTCATACAAGGCTTGACTAAAACCATCTATTCTCCGCAGCGGTGCCCGCAGATCATGCGAAACAGAATAATTGAAGGCTTCCATTTCTTTATTAACGGTTTGCAGTTCCCGGGTTCTTTGTGCTACACGTTTTTCCAGTCGGGCATTGGCTTCGTACAGGGCCAGTTCTTTGGTGGCCAAAGCCCGGTTTTTTTTGGCAATTTCTTCTACCTTATCTTCCAGCTTACGCACTAGGCGCACATTGTACTGGCGATAAAAATCCTCTTCTTTTACTTCAATGGGGCGTATTTTTGACTGATCCTGCGTACCTTCTCCGATAGCCAATACTTTTTCAATTTCGTGCAGAAAGACATGAATTTCCTGCGGCTTGACGAGAAACAGGTCTGCCCCCAAATTAAGGGAAAATTCTTTGTCTTTGGCTTCAGTGTAGGTGGCAGTATAAAAAATAAAAGGAATTGTCTTGAGCTGTTCATCCACTTTCCAGGTTCGGCACAGGGCGAAGCCATCCATCACTGGCATAAGTATGTCGGAAATAATCAAGTCTGGTCGTGTCTGATGGGCGCTTACCAGAGCCTGTTCACCATTCATCGCCTCAGTTACTTCATAACCCTTGGCACTCAGCAGAGTGCGCAACAAATACAAATTTTCAGGTTTGTCATCAACGATCAACACATTCATACCAATGGCTCCGGCAAATAATTTTCAACCCTAGTAACAAAATTGTCAGGATCGATGGGTTTTTCGATATAACCATCGCAGCCGGCAGCCAGAATGGTCTCACGGTCACCACTCATGGCGCGTGCGGTAAGCGCCACGATGGGTGGCGGAATAGGCGTGCTGCTTTTAATGCACTGCGTGGCTTCCAATCCATTCATACCCGGCATTTGAATGTCCATCAGAATCAGGGAGGGGGTCTCGGCCCGACATACTGCGATAGCTTCATCGCCGTTATGTGCCTCACAGACTTGATAACCTTTTTTCTCCAACAAAAAACGCGCCAGATAAAGATTATGGGCATTGTCGTCAGCGACAAGAATCAATGGCGTGCGCACAAATTACTCCCTGTTTTTGCGTACTGGTTTCGTTACAAACAATATAAGTTGCCCGTACCACAAATTTTATAACATTTAAAGTATTACTATCGCATAAAAAGTGATATCTCGGCATCATCAGTAATAACGAGTAGAAAACACGATATGAGGAATAAACCTATGGCTGAGTGCTGTCTCCATTACCGGGTAAGCGGATATAAAACGTACTGCCTTCACCAAGCGCGCTACGGGCCACACCAATCTCCCCGCTCAGCATTTCGATAAAACGCTGACTGATGGCCAAACCCAGACCAGTGCCTTCGTATTCCCGTCCAGCACCGGTGTCTGCCTGCTCAAAGGTATTAAAAATCCGTTGTTGGTTGGCACTGGCAATGCCCATGCCGGTATCGGTAACCTCAAACACAATATCAGCGCCCACCCGTTGACAAGACAGGGTGACTGAACCGGTTTCAGTAAATTTGATGGCATTACCCAGCAGGTTGACCAGTACCTGCCGTAACTTGCCACGATCCGTCATCAGATGGTCCAGGCCGCTGCTCTTCTGCTGCAATATCAGTCCCTTCGCATCCGCCAGTGGCTGCATCAGTGCCTGAAGTTCTTCCAGCAACGGCGCAAGCA
>QIGJ01000288.1 GCA_003229995.1 Gammaproteobacteria bacterium
CCAAAGTGCAAAAGGGATTATCAGCAAGCCTACTATTACCCAAGCGATCCAACCCTGGGCGCGATCTCGAATAAAACTCAGCATATTTTTTCTTCGCCGTTAATTCTGAATAAATATTGATTTGGAAATATATTTTATCTGGCTGTCGTTCCGACTGAATATATCGACTGTAAGATTCCGGCATATTCCAATATGATTGGTTTTATCAATTGTTTCAACATTTCAACTGACTCAACAACAGAAAGTAAAAAGGCGCTCCCACATCAGATAGGAACGCCTTAAATACTAATAGTGGCGGAGTGGACGGGACTCGAACCCGCGACCCCCGGTATTCTAACCAACTGAACTACCACTCCCCAACAAAAAACCTGACTTTAACCCAATCACTCAACTCAAGCATGTCGGTTCAATCACTTCAATATGAGCTATGGTGGGTGCTGAGGGACTTGAACCCCCGACATTCGCCGTGTAAAGGCGACGCTCTCCCAACTGAGCTAAGCACCCCAGGAAAGCCGATCAGTTTACGGCATCTTTTAATGCTTTGCCAGCCTTGAATGTAGGATTATTGGACGCCTTGATTTCAATGGCCTCACCTGTGCGGGGATTACGGCCAGTACGCGCTGCACGCGCTTTCACACTGAACGTGCCAAACCCAACCATAGCAACTTGATCTCCTTTTTGCAGGGCTTCGGTAATTGCAGCAACCATACCATCAATAGCGCGAGCGGCTGAGGCCTTGGAAACATCAGCACTTTCTGCAACTGCATCAATTAATTCTGCTTTATTCACTTAGAATACCTCTCTCTGTGTGGTTATTATGTGATTTTCAATAATTTGTGTTCATTCTCGAACAGTCCTGCAAAAACGCCGCCAATTCGATTATCTTTCTACTGTTTTTTCAGTGTAATCATCATGTATCAACAGCCGATGCTGTTTTCGCATGGGTTTATACCAATGGCAATTCCCCTATGTCAAGGATTCATAGGCATTTGAGACCAATTAAGTACTATTCAGCATCGTCCCATGCCCAAAATAACACCCTGTTTTTTTCACGCTTAACACAAAACAACCGCCACCGGAACAAACCGGGGCGGTCCTTTTGAAAAAAACAATCAATGTGTACGAATAGATTTACGCTTTGACTCTTTTCGACTGGCACTGACCTTGCCGCCTGCCTTGTTTTCCGGCAGCGGTTCAGGCATGTGTTGCAATGCCACCTGCAAGACTTCGTCAATCCAGCGCACTGGCCGAATATCCAGATTTTGTTTGATATTCTTGGGAATGTCCGTCAGATCCCGAGTGTTTTCGTGCGGAATCAATACGGTTTTAATACCACCACGATGTGCTGCCAACAGTTTTTCTTTCAGGCCACCAATGGGCAGCACTTCGCCACGCAGAGTGATCTCACCCGTCATAGCAACATCGGCCCGCACCGGAATACTCGTTAATACCGACACCAGCGCCGTACACATACCAACACCGGCACTGGGCCCATCTTTGGGCACCGCACCTTCCGGCACATGAATGTGAATATCGCTGTCATTGTAAAACTCCGGATCAAGCCCCAGCGTTTTCACTCGACTGCGCACCACGCTCATGGCAGCCTGCACAGACTCTTTCATCACATCACCCAACTGCCCGGTGACACTGTGCTTGCCCTTGCCTGGCATCTTTACCGCTTCTATAGTAAGCAACTCGCCACCGACTTCGGTCCAGGCCAGACCGGTCACCTGTCCAATCTGATCCGTCTCTTCGGCAGAGCCAAAACGAAACCGCCGCACACCCAAAATCTTTTCCAGATTGCGGGAGGTAATACTGACCTTTTTAGTGTCAGGCTCCAGCAAAATTTGTTTCACCACTTTGCGGCAGATTTTTGAAATTTCACGCTCCAGATTGCGCACACCGGCCTCGCGGGTGTAATAGCGGATAATATCCCGAATAGCGGATTCGCTAACACGAATTTCATCTTTTTTCAGGCCCGCAGAGTCAATTTGTTTCTGCAGCAAATAGCGTTCAGCAATATTCACCTTTTCATCTTCCGTATAACCGGCCAGACGAATAACCTCCATGCGATCCAATAACGGCCCGGGAATATTCAACGAATTGGCTGTGGCCACAAACATCACGTCGGACAAATCGTAATCCACTTCCAGATAGTGGTCGTTGAAGCTGTTATTTTGCTCGGGATCAAGCACTTCCAACAACGCAGACGCTGGATCACCCCGGAAATCCATGGACATTTTGTCCAGCTCATCCAGCAAATACAACGGATTACGGGTCTCTACTTTGGCCAGATTTTGAATAATCTTGCCCGGCATGGCTCCAATGTAGGTACGGCGATGTCCCCGGATCTCAGCTTCATCACGCACTCCGCCCAGCGACATGCGAATAAATTTGCGATTGGTGGCGCGTGCAATCGATTTACCCAATGAGGTTTTACCCACTCCGGGTGGCCCCACCAGACACAAAATCGGCCCTTTCACCTTCTTGGCTCGCTGCTGTACCGCAAGGTATTCAAGAATACGTTCCTTAACCTTATCCAGGCCGTAATGATCAGCCTCCAGCACCTCCATGGCTTTGGCCAGATCATGACGCACCTTGGTCCGTTTTTTCCACGGCACATTAACCAGCCAATCAATATAATTTCGCACCACCGTCGCTTCGGCAGACATCGGTGACATCATTTTCAGCTTACCTAATTCAGTATCCGCCTTTTCACGCGCCTCTTTGGACATGCCCGCCTTTTCAATTTTGGCAGCCAGCTCATCCATTTCATTATGGCTTTCATCCATATCACCCAGTTCTTTCTGAATGGCTTTCATTTGCTCGTTGAGGTAATACTCGCGTTGACTCTTTTCCATCTGCCGTTTGACACGTCCACGGATACGTTTTTCAACCTGTAACAGATCAATTTCCGCCTCCATTAACCCGATCAGGTGCTCAAGACGCTTACGCGCATCACCAATTTCCAGAATATGCTGCTTTTCGTCGATTTTCAGTGACATGTGTGCCGCGATGGTATCAGCGAGCCGCCCCGGCTCTTCAATGCCCACCAACGAGGAAAGAATTTCCGGCGGTACCTTTTTACTGAGTTTCACGTACTGATCAAATTGCGCAAGCACAGAACGCATCAACACTTCACTTTCGCGATCATCCTGTGGTGCGGTCTCCACATCACCAAGACTGACCTGTGCCTGAAAATAATCATCGGTGCTCAGGTAATTCAGCACTCTGGCGCGCTCACTGCCTTCTACCAGTACTTTGATGGTACCGTCTGGCAGCTTCAGTAATTGCAAAATATTGGCCACCGTACCCGTGCGATACAAGTCTTCCGGTTCAGGTTCATCCTGTGAGGCATTTTTTTGTGCCGCGAGCAAAATCTGCTTGTCATCATCCATCGCGGCTTCCAACGCGTTAATGGACTTGTCACGCCCCACAAACAAAGGAATAACCATGTAGGGATATACCACCACATCACGCAACGGTAGTACCGGCATGAGCTGCGGCTGATCATTGATGACATCAGATGATTTGTCTTTGTCGGACATTTGGGGCTCCCCTCAGAAAATTCGTAAATCGACCGTTGTAAAAACAAAACGTGAAAAATCGCATTGCAAAAACAACGTGGCACCTCAACTATTAATCGGCACCCGGCACATTGGCCTTTAGCACTCCCGATAACAATCTGCGGCTTTTACACCTAAAATTCAAGGCTTAAAACGATATTTACCGGGTTTCTCGGCAAAAAGAGTGCTTATTACATGAATTTTATGAATTTCAAGCAAAAAAATACCGGAATAACCCGGTATTTTATCGCATTACATTGGTTTTTGAAGGGAAATGTGTGTTTTATCACCTATCCTGCAAATGATCGTGCTTGCAGCGTGTACCAAACGGTACAGAATGATGCATGACTACTTAATTCACATTTTAGGCGAGATATCAATTCACAAAGCGAATGACAACATTGAGTGCAATCCTTATTTGTGATTGCACAAAAATGTCATATCGCTCTGCGCATCAAGCGTTTTCTCAATCAGATGCGGCTCTGTGCTGTTCACCACCTTCGTAAATCAGCAGCGGTTTGGATTTATTGTTGATCACATCGGCATCCACAATGACCTTGCTCAAACCTTCCAGCGTTGGTAGATCGTACATGGTGTCGAGCAACACTTTTTCCAGAATAGAGCGCAAACCACGCGCACCGGTTTTACGTTCCATCCCCCTCCTCGCAACGGCGTGCAAGGCTTCCTCACGAAATTCCAATTCGCAATCTTCCATCTCGAACAATTTACCGTATTGCTTGGTGATGGCATTTTTCGGTTCAGTGAGAATTTGTACCAAAGCAACTTCATCCAGCTCTTTCAGCGTGGCGATCACCGGCAAGCGGCCCACAAATTCCGGAATTAGGCCGTATTTAGTGAGATCTTCGGGTGCCACACCTTCCAGAATTTCGCCGATACTCTTCTGATCAGCCTTGCTTTGCACTATGGCAGAAAAACCAATACCACTTTTTTCCGAGCGATCCCGAATGACCCGGTCGAGGCCATCAAACGCGCCACCGCAAATAAACAGGATATTGGCGGTATTCACCTGCAAAAACTCCTGCTGCGGGTGCTTGCGTCCGCCCTGAGGCGGCACCGAGGCAATGGTGCCTTCGATAAGCTTCAGCAAAGCTTGTTGCACCCCCTCACCCGACACATCACGAGTGATAGAAGGGTTATCTGACTTGCGGGAAATCTTATCGATTTCATCGATGTACACAATGCCAGTTTGTGCCTTTTCCACATCGTAATCGCATTTTTGTAACAGCTTCTGGATAATATTTTCTACATCCTCACCCACATAACCGGCCTCGGTCAGGGTGGTGGCATCCGCAATGGTAAACGGCACGTTCAACAGGCGTGCCAACGTTTCAGCCAGCAGGGTTTTGCCACTACCGGTAGGGCCAATCAGCAGAATATTACTTTTGGAAAGCTCGACATCGTCTTTTTTAATCCCTGCTTCAAGCCGCTTATAGTGGTTGTAAACGGCGACAGCAAGAATTTTTTTTGCATTCGGTTGGCCGATAACGTACTCGTCCAGACTTTGATTGATTTCACGCGGTGTCGGCAATTTGCTCTCACCCGGATTGGACGTCTTTTCATCGATTTCTTCACGAATAATATCGTTGCAAAGCTCTACACATTCGTCACACACAAAAACAGAGGGGCCAGCAATCAGCTTCCGCACTTCGTGTTGGCTTTTTCCGCAAAAAGAGCAGTACAACAGCTTGCCGCTGTCATCACCCTTGTTTTGCTTATCGTCACTCATGATTACCTCGGAGATTACCCGGAAAACCCATCAAAAATGGCTTTCCCCCTTGGGCTGAATATCGTCTTGAATTGAGCTTTACTTTAGCGTCACCGGCCGAACGCTGCAACCGCACTAAATATCGGTGTTTTTCGAGATGGCACGGCTATTCAAAACCTCATCAATAAGTCCGTAAGCCACTGATTCTTCAGCACTCATAAAATTATCACGATCAGTGTCCTTGGCGATGGCTTCCATATTCTGCCCTGTATGCCCGGCCATAATTTTGTTTAACCGGTCACGTATCAACAAAATTTCTTTAGCATGAATCTCAATATCTGCTGCCTGCCCCTGCACACCACCCAGCGGCTGGTGGATCATCATCCTGGAATGCGGCAGGCAAAAACGTTTGCCTTTGGCCCCCCCTGTCATTAACAAGGCACCCATGCTCGCGGCCTGACCAATGCACATAGTACTCACATCACAACTGATGAACTGCATGGTGTCGTAAACGGCCAAACCGGCTGTCACCGAACCACCGGGTGAATTGATATAAAAGCTGATATCCTTGTCCGGGTTTTCCGATTCCAGAAACAACAACTGTGCCACAATCACATTGGCCACATGGTCATCCACCGGACCCACCAGAAAGATCACCCGCTCTTTGAGCAAACGCGAATAGATGTCGTAAGAACGCTCACCACGGGCCGACTGTTCGACCACGATAGGAATCAGATTCAAATTGCTGATTTCATTATTTGTAACAGAGCTTGTAACAGAGCTTGTAACAGAACTTATATTGGAAAAAGACGGGTTTTTCATGAGTTTGTGCATTCTCTCTATTGGGGTGCAATTTGGGGTTAACCGGCACTTTTCAGGCAGGCTGATGCAAAAACCAGAATCAATCGGCAGTCTGCCCCGGATTCATCACAGCGTCAAATGATGTGTTTTTATCATTCACATTGGCCTGAGAAACAACGCGTTCCACGGCCATTTCTTCCAGCGTCACATTTTCCACTTCCTTAAGGCGCTCTTTGTCACCGTAATAATACTTCACCACCTCTTCCGGATGCTCATAACTGGCGGCCATTTTTTCTACGGCCTCACGCAAGCGCGTGGGCGGCACTGTAATATCATTTTCCTTGATCATTTCAGCAAGAATCAAACCCAGCGACACCCGACGCCGGGCCTGTGTTTCAAATTGTGTGGGATCAATATCCTGCGCTGGTGCGCCATATTGCTGCATGTCCTGCTGACGCTGCTTCACCAGCACCTCGATTTCACTGTCCACCAGCGCTTTGGGTATGTCCAGCAATTCCAGCCCCATCAAGCCATCAAACACCTGTTCTTTGATACGCGTGGTAATAGCCTGTTCAGACTCGCGCTGCATATTTTCGCGCACCTGCTGTTTCAGCGCATTCAGCCCGCCTTCTTTCACCCCAAACTCCACCGCAAACTCATCGGTCAATTCTGGTAACAGCCGCTCTTCCACCTTAAGCACTGTGGTGGCAAATTTTACGGCTTTACCGGCAAGATCCTTGGCGTGATAATCTTCAGGGAAGGTCACATCCAGCGTCAGTTTCTGGCCCGCTTTGGCTCCCACGAGCTGCTCTTCAAAACCGGGAATCATACGTTGACTGCCCAGCTCCAAGGGGACTTCCGTGGCCGTACCCCCCTGAAATTCTTCGCCGTCGAGCGTACCCACAAAATCGATGGTCAGTTGATCACCTTCCTGCCCAGCGCGATCTCTCCCCAGGTGCTACGCTGCTTACGAATGGTCTCCAACATCTTGTCGATGTCTTCATCACCAATTTCAACGACGGGACGTTCGATCTTGATTCTATCCAGCCCCGTCACTTCAAATTCCGGATAAACCTCGAATGTCGCCGTAAACTCAAATTCTTCTTTTGCGTTACCCGGTTCGATCAGCGGCGTACCTGCGGGGCGCAGTTTTTCCTGAACAATGGCCGCATAAAAGCTGTTCTTCATCACTTCGCCCATCACCTCCTGGCTGACTTGACCAGAAAACTTCTGTCGCACCACACTGAACGGCACTTTACCTGGACGAAAACCATCAATTTTCACGCGTCCGGCCAGATCTTTCAGGCGTTTTTTCACCTCGCCATCGATATTCTCTTTCGGCACTATTACCGTCATGCGACGTTCCAGACCGCTGGTCGTTTCAACAGAGATTTGCATTGCGTTTTGTGTACATAAAGAATACACATGTCTTTAAAAACAAAAAAATAATGGTGCCGTCCCCCGGACTCGAACCGGGACGGGTTGCCCCACCAGAACCTAAATCTGGCGTGTATACCAATTTCACCAGGACACGGCTTCATAAAAAATCATGCCGGAGCATCTGCTCAGTTGCCACCACATCTCGCCCGCCTGCGGCGGACGGTCTTATCCTCGGGCGACTCATGCCTCATCAATAAAAAAGCCCGACCTTGCACATAACCAAGACCGGGCTTTTTTATTGGTGGGCCATGTAGGACTTGAACCTACAACCAATTGATTAAGAGTCAACTGCTCTACCAATTGAGCTAATGGCCCCAAACCGCTGCCACTGCGCTCCCTCAACACCGGGATAAAATCATCCGATGTGTGCCACGCACGCATTACAAAAATATGGGGTGGACGATGGGACTCGAACCCACGACGACTGGAATCACAATCCAGGGCTCTACCAACTGAGCTACGCCCACCATCGGTCATTGAATAGCGACTATTCCTGCACTTTTGCTCGGCAACGGCTCCTGCGTTGCTCCACCTCCTGCATCCATGCAGTCGTTAATCAGAGCGAACCAATACGCACTCAATCAGAGCGCCATTGGTATAAGTACCTGAACAACATTATTTTAACATTTTCTTGTTTATTTTCCGGCCTTCTGCATTGCTGCTACGGTCACATAACTCACTTCGCAGCGCCTTGAAGGCCGAAAAATACCCTGTGAAAATTTTGTTAAAATAATGATGCCCAGGCACTGTAAGTTATTCAATCTCCATTCCTTATAGCTTTACCAGAGCAGAAAAAATGGCGCGCCCGGCAGGGTTCGAACCTGCTACCCTCGGCTTAGAAGGCCGATGCTCTATCCGAATGAGC
>QIGJ01000013.1 GCA_003229995.1 Gammaproteobacteria bacterium
GATTGTACTCCCAGATCGGAAGCGGACCAGGACAAGGGGATGAACCATCGTTGGGCTGCCCCTGAAATACGACAAGATTACCACTGTTCGGGTCGATGGTTTGCAACGGACCTGAGCCATGCTGTCCAAGCTTGGTTGGAGCATCTCTTAACCGGGTCACTACCCGTTCATCATCGAGCTTATAGAATCGCCGTGATTCATCAACGTTTGGTGTTGGGTCCGGAATCGTACCGCCTGCACTATAATTGTATCCACCGCCGAAAAGCATCACACCGTAGCTTGGGTTGTATTCACTAAAGTGAGAAATTGCACCGAATGGCGCATCAGTCAAGACAACGGGCTCCTCCCACTGGCCAGATTTCGGGTTGTACAGAGCATACTCAGAGTCACGAAGTCCGTCGAAAAAAACCAGCCTGTCGAGCTCTGGGAAATAGTCAATGGCGCTGAACTGCCCGGCTTGTATAGGTGCGTCAGGTAGTCGTTGCCACGTACCCGTAACCAGGTTCATCGTCCACACGTTGTTGGCCACCCCAATCCGCGACCAGTAGTATTGTCGGCGACTAACATCGAGAGCACCATTATCATAACCATGGGCTCCAACCCCAAATGGGGGAAGATCTAAAATCGTCCAACTGTTCGTCTCTTCCGAGTATTTGACAAACCCCTGATCCCACCGCTTATAAGGTCTCCGCGTACCCATGATGTAAACCTCTTGGTCGACTGGATCCCACAAAGCCTCATCAGTGAATTCGAGAATATTACCAAGGTAGCTCCTCTGCGGTACAAGACACCCTTCGGAGTTGTGGTTCTCCTGTGGATTATTTTTATCGCACGCCTCGGGGTGCCTCTTAGGTAAGATAGGTATCATCGCATCACATGTCGACACAGAACCCTCTATTTTTAGCTCAACAAAAGTACCTGCCTTGACTGTCGCAGCGAGCTCACTCAAAACGCTAGCAGACCCAAGCACAGGAACTGCCATCAACAACACACTCAATCCAAGCGTTCCTAATCGTATCATCATTCGTTCTCCTGACTTTATTACTGGAGTCATGTGCATGCCAGTGTTCGTCTTCATTCATTTATCCTCAACGGAAAATATATTCTCAAGGTTTTATTCAAAGCCATTAGCACACACTCAATCAGCTATACTGTTGGAATCGCCGGGCATGCGTAACGCATTAGATTGAACATGAGGTAGTCGCTGGTGTTGGCATTTTGATCACCCAATAACGGAGCCCAAAGTGTTTTACCAAAAAATCTCACAATACTTTTGGCTTTCATTGGATATCTCTGCGAGCACACGTTCAATGAAAAAAATGTCATCGCTTAAGAACCTCAACATTTTGTTAGCTTGCAAAACAAAAATAACACACCATGTGCGTGCAACATCCAACTCCAGGTATCGAAAAATTAACGGGTGTATTGTGTGAACAAGATCACTTTTGAATCCTGGACTCCTGACGGCGAGCCAGAAACGAGAACATAGTCACAATTGTGAAACAGCCTCTCCGTGGCTCTTTCTTTCCCATCCAGAATCAAAAATTGAAGGTGTTAAATATGTTGCCCAACGATCACTTTTTAGCGATCTTCGATCCGCCCTTGCTTAACAGGCATGTTTGGGAACAGCGGTTTTTGTGTAAGCTCGGGAAACCATGCAGCCTCGCCACTTTCTCCCTCGTAAGCACCACGATATGTACCTGAGCGCGGAGTACCATCAAAATCCCGATTCCAATCTTCAAAGCGCATAAATGGCGACATGTCAATCGGTAACCCTCTCAACTTTACAGATTTGGGAAAAAGATCCAGTTCCCCCAGCTCATCCTGCGGCCCCCCTAGTAACGATGAAGCCGAACGATAGGTTCCCGCAAAATTATCCTGTTTTTGCACAGAAGAACTCAGTCGTAATGGCGTAGAAGCAAACACTGCATTTGCAACTACCCGTTGCACAGAACCTGATGTAACACCGTGATACACCCTGATACCGGTATTCCGTGCCACAATGGTGTTTTGGAAAATATCGATTCGCCGGGGTTTATCGTTATGTTTCTGCACGTTTAACGCAGAACCGACATCATTGACCAGCAGGTTATTGTAAAAAGCAATATGCCCTTCACCCTGGAACAGGGCTTCGCTGGGATTCTGGTAAAAGAAATTGCCATACACCAGATATTGATCATCCTGCCCCTCTCCTCGCAGAGGCCAATGCCCCAGTAAGACGTTGGGGCGAGCCCACCGGTCATTCATGGCTGCATTTTCAGCTTTGCTGAACACGTTGTGACGAATGATGGTTGTATTTTGCCCCTTCGGCAATCCAACGCCTTGGGAACGTGGCTTCTGGTGTTTGATCTGTAGGTTATAACCCAACGTGTGTAACACCACATTACCCTCGATCAATCCCGCCACAAACGGGTCAGCCCCATTGGAATTCCCCAGATACATTCCAGTACCTGCACCAACAATCAGGTTTTTGCGGATAATCCAGTTCCAGGCAGGGCCACGCGTGGCAATTCCTACCGTTAATTGGCTGCCACCATAGCGAAGGATTTTGAGGCTTTCGATGGTAATGTGGTGGGTGATGCCGCGCGCATTGACGGCGTCAATATCAGCTATTCCCATACCATCCAGTTTCAAGTTTCGAATAATGACATAACTCGAATCTTTGATTTGTATGGTGTTTCTGGATTTATTCTGGCTACCAAGAAAAACGGCAGGAAACCCTTCCCCGGGCCCGGTGATAATAATAGGCGCTCCAGCTCGTCCATGCAGACGGGTTATCGATAATCCGTCTTCGTAGGTTCCGGAACGCAACGAGAGGGTATCTCCCGGCTTAAGCAGACCTAACATTGAGCGGTAGGTTGCAGGGTCAGCAGAAAAAGTTTGCGCCTGCGTTCCATACCATGGAAAGAGTAACACCAATATGACCAATAGCAGCCACAAGCTCTTCGTTCCGTCCCCTTCAAAACAATCTATACTGAATATCCGCATTTTCATTAGCAAGTCCGCTCCGGTGTAATGTGCCAAACTCCATGCGCATCATAACGGTCAGACCTCGGATGGCCTACTCAACTCCAAATTCCTGTATAAATATCCGGCAATGACCAAAGCGCAGCGTTTTTAGTGTTTTTCTCTGCGTCTCTGTGGGCTCTGCGTTCATAATACGCCATTTATCAGCACCACTAAACGCCATTTTTCCATGCACGGGAACGTTTGTCCGGGGAGAGGGAAACCTCTGTATTCAGGCTAAAAACATGCTGGAATGACTGTTTTTTCAGTAACTTAGGATCATGCAATAAACCGAAATCTCAATCGCCACGGGTGATTATCACTGAACTCGCCCCATCAGCTCCCGCACCTTTATCCCCATCACCAACAAAGCTCCCCAATAAACGCCTCCTCCAACACCAATCCACAGCACCAACTCCCCAACCCGCTGCCACAAACCCCATTGCAGCCAGTCCGACAAATCCCCTGCCCCCCAAATCAGCACAGCAGCCATCAACAAACTGGCTATCAGCACACGCACGGCCAGCAGTCCCCAGCCCGGTAACACTTGCAATACACCTTCTTTCCGTAAACCGCGAAACAACAAACCCGCATTGATAAACGCTGAGCAGGCAGTGGCCAGCGCGAGACCACTGTGCGGACCTTCAATATCAAACATCACCATGGGTACTACAAAAACAACATTGAGCCCCATATTGATCACCATGGCGATGATGCCAATACGCACCGGGGTTTTGATGTTCTGCCGGGCGTAATAACCAGGGGCGAGCACTTTCACGCCAATAAATCCCAACAGACCCAGCGAGTAGGCCATGAGGCTGAGACGCGCCATATCCACATCCTGAATATCGAAAGCGCCGTAGTGAAACAACGTGGTGAGTATGGGGCCGGACAAGACAAACAGACCTACTGTTGCGGGTGCGCCAACCACCAGCACCCAACGCAGCGCCCAATCAAGAGTGCGGGAAAAAGCGGCCGGATCAGATTCAGCATGTTTTTGCGACAGGCTGGGCAAAATCACTGTGGCCAGTGCGATGCCAAACACACCCAGCGGAAATTCCACCAATCGGTCAGAGTAGTACAGCCACGACACACTGCCGGCCACCAGAAACGAGGCAATAATGGTGTCGAACAGCAAATTGATCTGCGTGATAGAAGAACCAAAAATTGCGGGTAGCATGAGCTTGCCGATACGCCGCACACCTTCGTCACGCACACCCCATTTGGGCCACATTAACAGACCCAAGCGTTTCAGAAAGGGCAGTTGAAACAACAATTGCACAATACCGGCAATGAACACACCCCAGGCTAATGCCACCACTGGTTTTTCAAAATGAGGGGCTGCCCAAATAACAACACCAATAAGCACCACATTGAGAAACACTGGCGTAAATGCCGGTACGGCAAACCGGCCAAAGGCATTAAGAATACTGCCTGCTAACGCCACCATCGAAATAAACAACAGATAGGGAAAAGTGATACGCAGCATTTCTGCGGTGAGGTCAAAACGCGCTGGCTCATCGATGAAACCCGGGGCAAACAACATCACCAATGCCGGAGAAGCCATCGCCGCCAATACCGTGAGCACAAATAAAATGCCGCCCAGCGTCCCGGCGACATTTTGCACCAGATTACGCACCTCGGCCTCACTGCGCTGCGTTTTGTATTCCGTGAGCACCGGTACAAAAGCCTGGGCGAAAGCACCTTCAGCAAACAGGCGGCGTAGAAAATTAGGAATCTTAAATGCGACAAAAAAGGCATCAGTCGCACCACCCGCACCGAGAAACTGGGCAAACACCACGTCGCGCACCAAGCCCAGCACCCGTGACAGGGTGGTCATGGCGCTGACGATTCCCGTGGACTTCAGCAGACCGCGGCTCATGAGGCAGACGTATTCAAGGGCGTAGTTCTTGTTGGTTTTTTACAATAGAGGAAAGCCCTATCTTACCTGTCCTGGCCTTCAGCCCAAAATACGCCTTTACTTTGCCGGTTCAGCGGTTACAAATAGTTGACAAACGGCACATAAAACCGCATATTGTGCGCCCTCTTCAGTGTCTGCTTCGCGCCCGGTACCGGAACACGAATCAACCGCTCGAACAACGAACAAATGGAGTAAGACTTTGGCCAATTCAGCACAAGCCAGAAAACGCGCCCGCCAAGCGGAAAAGAGTCGTCAGCTTAATGCTGGCCAACGCGCAGCCTTCCGCACCGCTGTGAAAAAAGTGGTTTACGCTATCGATGCTGGTGAAAGGGACAAGGCCGAAGCCTTGTACAAAGATGCCGTACCGGTTATTGATCGTGCTACTGGCAAAGGTCTGATCAGCACTAACAAAGGTGCTCGCCATAAAAGTCGCTTGAATACCCGCATTCGCGCGCTGTAAACACATTTGTAAAATACAAAAAAGCTGACCTTTGGGTCGGCTTTTTTTGTGTCTGTGATAACACTTCCTGAATACGCCAAAAACCACGGGGCTCTGGCCTGTGCCGGACATTATTCAACACAGCGCCATCAACACAACACCAGATTATCCCGATGAATCAACTCCGACTCGTCCACATACCCCAGCACTATTTCCATTTTATCGGTGGGCAAACCTTTGATTTTTTGCGCCTCGATTGCACTGTAATTCACCAGACCTCGTGCCACCTCAGCCCCCTTTTGATCCACACAGGCAACCACTTCACCGCGCTCAAAATTACCACTGACGGCCATCACACCCACCGGTAACAGACTGCGGCCAGACTCCCGCAACACACGCACCGCACCAGCATCCAGTACCAGTTCACCACGCAATTGTAAATGGCCCGCCAGCCACTGCTTGCGAGCCGCCAGTGATTTCTGCTCTGTTGATAACAACGTACCCACCATTTTGCCTGCCAGCACGGAGGTCAGTACATCCATTTCGTGGCCGTGGGCAATCACCGTCGCCGCACCGGAACGTGCAGCCAGCCGCGCAGCACGTAGTTTGGTCAACATACCACCACGACCCAATGCACCTGCCTCACCCACCAATGCTTCCAGAGACATGTCATTAGCACTGGCAGTGTCGATTAGTTTGGCATCAGCATGGTTGCGTGGGTCTTTGTCAAACAAACCCGCCTGATCGGTAAGAATAATCAGGCAGTCCGCTTCCAGTAAATTAGCCACCAACGCGGCCAGGGTGTCGTTGTCACCAAAACGGATTTCATCGGTCACCACGGTGTCATTTTCGTTAATCACGGGCACCACGCCAAGCCCCAGTAAAGCGCGCAACGTGCTGCGGGCATTGAGATAACGTTGGCGATCAGAGAGGTCTTCATGAGTGAGTAACACTTGAGCAGTATGAATACCGTGCTGTTGAAAGCAGGATTCGTAGGCCTGCACCAGACCCATTTGTCCCACGGCAGCGGCGGCCTGTTGCTCGAATAGCGCACGGGGGCGCTGGGTCCAGCCAAGGCGCATCATACCTTCGGCCACAGCACCACTGGAAACCAGCACCACATCGATGTCTTTTCCCCGCAGCCCAGCCATTTGCGCCACCCAGCCAGCAATAGCATTACGATCCAGCCCCTGGCCATTGGCGGTCAATAAAGCGCTGCCGATTTTAACCACGCAACGGCGGGTATTTTTAAGTTCTGTACGGTGCATTTTTTGTAGGGTCTGCTCTATAGGGCGTAGCCATCAGGCTAAG
>QIGJ01000062.1 GCA_003229995.1 Gammaproteobacteria bacterium
GTCAGCGTACGATAGGTATCTTCCGAGAAATCTTCATGACCCGGCGTATCCAGCAGATTGATGATTTTGTCCCGATAAGGGAACTGCATAATGGAAGTCGTCACCGAGATGCCACGCTCCTGCTCCAACGCCATCCAGTCAGAGGTGGCATGACGCGCAGCTTTGCGGCCCTTGACGGTACCAGCCAACTGAATGGCGCTACCGAATAACAGCAGTTTTTCCGTGAGTGTGGTCTTACCCGCATCGGGGTGGGAAATAATCGCAAAGGCCCGACGTCGCTGAACTTCTTGCAGGAACTCGGACATGTTCTAAACTCGGTATCGGAAGAATAAACGGTTACGTGAAGTCACTGCGCCACACCCCAGTGACAAACGGTGGCTAAAAAATGGTGGGCCGTCCGCGACTCGAACGCGGGACCATCGGATTAAAAGTCCGGTGCTCTACCAACTGAGCTAACGGCCCAAAAAAAGGAATGCAAATCATACAGAAATGACGGGGAATAACAAGATAAAGCGTTGCGTTGTTCGACAAATAAAGGCTAGTGCCGCATCCTTTAAGTTCGCCCCCTACGTTTGTGACCCTCTGTCCTCGATAAGCCTACTTGAAAGTGGAGTGAATTTAGAGGGTACGACACTAGGTTGCTCTGTTTTCAGCGTATGCAGCAAAGTTTCTGGCCCCCACGGTCCTCCGTGAAAATCCACCAACCTACAACAATCAGGAATTTGAGTTTAAATATGAATTAAGCGCTAAATCACTCCGTTAGCGCTTTTTACTGAAAACACGGTCATTCCGGCATGCTTGCAGCCGGAATCCAGGTGTTTAAGCCTCTGGACAAGCACCTCGCAGCAGATCAGAAGGCTGTATTGCAGTGGCGCTGACAAATGACGTGTTCTATATTATACAGCGTCAAGCTTGCGCAACCGGTTAGGCAACAACTTCATATCGGCCAAACCAGCCACTAACGCCTTCACAAAAGAGGCTTCTTCTTCGTACACCAGTCTGTAATATTGCACCTTCATGGTGATAGCACTACCAAATACGATGGCAACCAATGCCAAAAATGAACCCGTTGCCAGCGTGGAAATACCGGTAATACCCTGACCAATGGTACAACCCAGAGCCAACACACCACCAAAGCCCATAAGCACAGCCCCAATAATATGCATGGCAAAATCCTTAAACGAAATAAACCATTCAAAACGCAGGCTTTTGCTCAATAGCGACCACAGGAATGAACCAACAATCACTCCTATCAGTGCCATAATCCCCATGGTCAGCATGGAGCGATTCAAACCGCTACCGATATAACCAAGAGTCTGTCCCATAGGATTAATAAAGGTAAATGATTGCGGGCTCAGTGGGCGTCCCATGGCCGGTTTGCCTTCCTCGGAATCGGCCAACATATCCCATTCGTTATAATAATCACCAAGGCTGTACAACTCCTCGTCCACGTTGATTGCCACATTGCTGCTCACGTACCAGCCACCCAGCACAACGAGCCCAACAATGACACCACCCAGAATATTGTCACGGCTATTACGGAAGTCTGCAGATTTAAACACAAAAACCAGTATTGCCAACACCAATACAATGCCAATCAGCAAACGGGTCATCAATGCATTATCGGGATTGAGCAACGTGCCAAAATCCTGTGCCTCACCAACATCGATGGCCAATGGGCGAATCCAGTCATAAAAAAGCAGACCAAACAGGGTTTTATCGGAATCTGGAAAAGGATTAATCATGAAATAGGCAATCACCGCGATCACCATTAACACCACAACCGACTTAAAATTGCCCCCTCCAATGCGAATCAACGTCTTGTTACCACAACCGCTGGCCAAAGTCATACCAATACCAAACAAAACGCCGCCCAGCAGATTTTCGGCCCAGATAAGTTGTGAACTGCGATAAGGTGGAAAAGCGGCATCGGCATTAATCAAGCCCATCGTTTCAAGAATCACCACACCCAGCATGGCAACCGCAATGGCTAACAACCAAGCACGAATCCGCCCCAGGTCACCTATATTGACCCAATCAGAGACAGCCCCCATGGTGCAAAAATTGGTTTTATTCGCCACAACCCCCAACAGCAAAGCAAGAGCAAAGGTGGCCCACAAAAAAACCGTTTCCGCTTCAATAAAGCCTTCGAATATCATGCGTCGCCCTCTTGTCCCGTTGTATGTTTGATACTCCGGCCCACACCGCACTGGAACGCTTGTCCGGGGAAGGTAATCCTCTGATATTTCAACCAAAAACAGGCTGGGATGATCGTATTTTCAGTAACAAAGTGTTGAACGACTTAGCGCTTAATTCACATTAGACGTGCATCAGCCAAGTCTAATACTATAACGAGGAATCTGGTGGGTTTTTTTAATCAAAATTTTCTATCGGGACATTACAGACACAACCAAACCTCGTACAAACATCCTGCGGATAAACAACCGACAAATTTCAGACACAAAAAAACCGGGCGCATAACCCGGTTTTTTTAAGATGCTGTTACGACAGAACAAACTTATTCTTTCGTCTCCGCCACTGTCGCGACTTCAGTACCTTCCGTTTCATCAACAGCCAACTCAGGACGATCCACCAGTTCAACAATCGCCATGGGGGCATTATCACCTGAACGAAAGCCGCACTTGAGGATACGCAGGTAACCACCCGGACGTGATTGATAACGCGGGCCCAACTCAACAAACAATTTACTCACCATGTCGCGATTACGAATACGATTAAATACGATACGGCGATTGGCAACCGAGTCCGACTTTGCACGGGTAATCAGCGGCTCAACCACACGACGCAGTTCCTTAGCCTTGGGCACAGTGGTCTTGATCACTTCATGTTCAAACAGTGATGAGGCCATATTGCGAAACATCGCCTTACGATGGCTGCTGTTTCGATTCAGTTGACGACCCGATTGACGATGACGCATGGAATGTTCCTTTAAACGCTATTTCTTGGTACAAAATTTAACAAACTGTAGTTCTGGTAAAAGTTCTGGTAAAAGTTCTGGCAAAAATGCTGAAAAAACCCGGCACATGCGTGCTTATGTAAGCTCGCGTTGTTCTTTCAGACTCGCAGGTGGCCAATTTTCCAAACGCAGTCCCAGAGAAAGACCCTTGGTTGCCAATACGCTCTTGATTTCGGTGAGCGATTTCTTACCCAGATTCGGTGTTTTCAGCAACTCAACTTCGGTGCATTGAATCAAATCACCGATGTAATAAATCTGCTCGGCCTTCAGACAGTTCGCCGAACGCACAGTAAGTTCAAGATCATCAACCGGGCGCAGCAGCACTGGGTCCACTTCAGGCTCATCCGACTTGGCGGTATCTTCCTCACGACTTTGCAAATCAACAAAGGTCGATAGTTGATCCTGAAGAATGGTTGCCGCAGAGCGCACAACTTCTTCCGGATCAAGAGAGCCATCGGTTTCCAGTTCAATAATCAATTTGTCGAGATCAGTACGCTGCTCAACACGAGCACGTTCCACGGTATAGGCAACACGCTCAATCGGGCTGAAGGAGGCATCCAGTTGCAAACGACCAATGGCACGGCTCTCACTATCTGTATCACGCGTCGTTGACGCTTCATAGCCGCGACCTGTGCTGACTTTCAAGGTCATCTTCAACGAACCGTTCTTGGTCAGGTGCGCAATGACATGATCCGGATTCACCAATTCAATATCATGATCCAGGGTAATATCGGCAGCCGTTACCGAGCCTTCTCCGGACTTTTCCAGTTTCAACACAACTTCGTTGCGTGTATGCATACGAAACGACAACCCTTTGAGGTTAAGCAGGATATCAATCACATCTTCCTGCACACCTTCAATCGTGCTGTATTCATGCAACACACCTTCAATTTCAACTTCGACAACCGCGCAACCGGAAATTGATGACAATAAAATACGCCGCAAAGCATTACCCAGCGTGTGACCAAAACCGCGCTCCAAAGGTTCCAACGTCACCTTGGCATGACGGTCGGTATAAACCTGAACATTAACAATACTTGGTTTCAAAAATTCAGACACTAAACCCTGCATGGATTTTCCTCTATGGCCGTCTGGCACATTGTTTTACAAGCCGCTTTACACACAACATCACTTGTCACCGTTCAGTTGTGCTCCCTGGCTCGTACTGGCAATTATTTGGAATACAATTCAACAATCAAATGCTCATTAATGTCAGATGACAATTCAGCACGTTCCGGACGCGCTTTAAACACACCCGTGAACTTTTTAGCATCAACTTCAATCCATTCCGCGAACCCACGTTGGCCTGCCATATCCAGCGCAGACTGGATGCGCAATTGCTTCTGGCTACCCTCGCGTACCGCAACTTCATCCGCAGGATTAACCTGATAAGAAGGGATAGTCACCGTCACACCGTTCACACTGATTGCTTTGTGGCGCACCAACTGACGCGCTTCGCTACGTGATGCCGCAAAACCCATGCGGTATACCACATTGTCCAGACGTGATTCTAATGCCTGTAACAGATTTTCGCCGGTCGCGCCTTTGCTGCTATCAGCAGACTTATAGTAGAGACGGAACTGGTTTTCCAGAATGCCGTAAGTACGACGCATCTTCTGCTTTTCACGCAACTGCGTTGCATAATCAGAAGTCCGGGTACGACGTTGGCCGTGCTGCCCCGGCGGAAAAGCCCGATTTTCCATCGCGCATTTACTGCCGTAGCATTTCTCGCCTTTTAGAAAGAGTTTCTCCCCTTCACGACGACATTGACGACATTTTGGACCTACATATCTAGCCATTCTTCACTTGCTCCAAAAGATGCTCCAAACTTAAATACACAAACTTTAAATGCGCGAACTTAAACGCGACGACGTTTCGGTGGGCGACAGCCATTGTGCGGAATCGGCGTTACATCGGTGATACTGGTGATGGTAAAACCGTTTGCGTTGAGCGCACGAATCGCAGATTCACGACCCGGGCCTGGACCCTTTACACACACATCAAGATTTTTCATGCCCATTTCCTTGACCACAGCAGCAACACGCTCAGCCGCAACCTGTGCCGCAAACGGTGTGCTTTTACGCGAACCACGGAAACCGGAGCCACCTGCCGTCGCCCAGGCCAAAGCATTGCCCTGACGGTCAGTGACGGTAACAATGGTATTGTTGAAGGTCGCATGCACATGTGCGATACCATCGACCACGTTCTTTTTAACTTTTTTGCGAGTGCGGGGACTTGCCATTCGGATAACCTGTATTAATTAATACTGTATGAGTGAAAAAGTGATTATTGCGCGGCGGATATGCGCCTTGGCTGTACCATCAATAATTGCACTATCAATAATTGCACCATCAATAATTGTACTGTCAGCAATGGTAATATCTAGTTACGCACCATGCGACGGGGGCCTTTACGTGTACGAGCATTCGTTCGCGTACGCTGGCCGCGCAATGGCAGGCCGCGACGGTGACGAATTCCACGATAGCAACCCAGATCCATCAGACGTTTGATGTTCATGGAAACTTCACGCCGAAGATCACCCTCAACATCAAACTTGCCCACTTCAGCACGTAACAAATCGAGCTCCTGCTCAGTCAAATCCTTGATTTTGGCATCTTCTTTCACACCGGAAGCCACACAAATCTGCTTTGCGCGTGTCAGCCCAATACCAAAAATCGCCCTTAGCCCAATCACCGTGTGTTTGTGCGCTGGAATATTAATACCCGCAATACGAGCCATTCAAACAATCTCCAAAATAACGCCGCAGAAAGCCGGCTATTCTAATCAGTTTCCTACCCGCCAGCAAGTGCAACGGATAAAAGTCAATATTAACCCTGGCGCTGCTTATGACGGGGGTCCACGCAAATCACGCGGACCACGCCTTTGCGGCGTACGACCTTGCATTTATTACAAATCTTCTTAACCGAAGCACGTACTTTCATGGTCTGTCTCCAAACAGCTAACGGCCTACGTTGGCCCGGGCCTTGCCCAATTTACTCATCCGCAGCAAATCAAATACCGCTGCGACCATAACCTTTCAAACTGGCCTTCTTCATCAAACCTTCATACTGGTGCGACATCAGATGTGCCTGAATTTGGGAAATAAAGTCCATGACCACAATCACGATAATCAGTAACGATGTACCCCCAAAGTAAAATGGGACATTCCAGTACACAATCATAAACTCGGGCAACAAACACACAGCGGTGATGTATATCGCGCCAACAAGCGTCAACCGTGACATAACACCATCAATATACTTTGCCGTATTCTGTCCGGGACGAATACCGGGAATAAACGCACCCGAGCGCTTCAAATTATCGGCTGTATCTTTTGGGTTATACTGCAAGGCCGTGTAAAAAAAACAAAAGAAAATAATCGCCATCGCATACAAAAACACGTAGATCGGCTGCCCAGGCGACAGCATTGTCGCAATATCTTTCAACCAGCCCATACCTTCCGTCTGACCAAGCCAACTCGCCAAAGTCCCTGGAAACAAAATAATACTGGAGGCAAAAATCGGTGGAATCACGCCCGCCATATTCACCTTCAATGGCAGATGGCTTTTTTGCGCCGCATACACCTTACGCCCCTGTTGACGCTTAGCGTAATTGACCGTAATGCGTCGTTGTCCGCGCTCCACAAAAACCACAAAACCGGCAAGCACCAGTAATATCAGCACTAGAAACCCGCTTATCTCACCGATGCGCGCCAGCTCCAGAGTACCGCCAATCGCTGATGGCAACCCAGCAACAATACCTGCAAAAATAATCAACGAAATACCGTTGCCAATGCCCCGTTCGGTCACCTGCTCACCCAGCCACATCAGAAACATAGTGCCAGTAACCAGACTCACAACCGCCGTAAACACAAATCCGGGCCCGGGTGCAGGCACCAAAGCCATCGCACCCGCCGTTTGCCCCTGTAACGCAATCGCAATACCAATAGACTGAAAAAGTGCCAGACCCAATGTGC
>QIGJ01000205.1 GCA_003229995.1 Gammaproteobacteria bacterium
GGCTGCGCAGCTCCATGTTGCTGACTTCTTCTTTAAGTGCCGTCTCTTTTAATGAACGGTCTGCACGCTCCACGGTGTACCAGAAAACCTGCCCCAGACCGGAAGTATTTGGCCCCATTTCCGGCTTGCCGTAACCCTCGGGCAGACGGTCGCCCACTTCTTGCAGGCGCTCCATCACCAACCGCCGGGCGAAATAGATATCGAGACTGTCTTCAAAATAGACTGACACATAAGAGAGCCCGAACAAACTCACCGAGCGGATCTCCTGCACACCGGGCAGCCCTGCCATGCCGGACTCCACCGGAAAGGTGAGCAGCTCTTCCACATCTTCCGCCGCCTAGATATTCACCTGCACCGGGGTGACATCGGGAAAGGCGTCGATGGGCACGGTGACCACTGCCCGCCAACCGAGAAAGGCCACCACGGCAAAACTGACGATGACCAGAAATTTATAGCGTAAGGACGCTTCAACCAGACTGTTTAACATAGCCTTAATCCCCGTCGCCGATCATCGATTTCAGCAGCAGCGACTTAAGTACGTAAGCCCCCTGGGTCACCACCTCATCTCCCAGCGTCAGTCCGGCCTTGATCTCCGTCCAGTGGCCGCGCGTGACACCGCGCTCCACCGGCGCGGGGTGAATCTCCTCACCCTCCGGCTTGAAGACAACATAACCCCCTTGCAGTAGCACCACGGCCTCACGGGGCACTGCCATCACCGGCTTGCCCTTCGTGAGCGCAATGGCACTTTTGACAAACTGACCGGGGCGCAGGCCACCCTTGTTTGAGTCCAGCTCGATACGCACGGCCAGGGTCCGTGTCGTTTCATCCATGCGGCGATGGATTTGTACCACCTTGCCGTTGACCCATTGATGCTCGTCACTGCTGACGCGGACTGGCGTGCCTATTTCTATCCGGCCTGCCACTTCCGCCGCCAGCTTTGCCTCCACCCAGAGGCGGGACTCATCGCTGACTTCCATCAACACCTGACCGGGTTCCACCACCCGGCCAATAACAAAATCATCACTGAGTACCGTGCCTGCCTGAGGGCTGAGCAGGTCGAAAGTACCCGTTGCTTTGGAGACATCCTCTTGTTTCAACAGCGCTTTTACCTGTGCCTCGGTCATGCCAAACGCGAGCACCTTGGCGTAGGCTTGCTGATGATCAACCTGGGCGGCGATATAGCGTTTTTCCGACACCACCTTGCGTCCCAGTTTTTGCACCCGCCGCCACTCCTTGTCAGCGATTAATAACTGACCCTGCGCCGCAGCCATCTCGACACTGGAGAGGGTGACCAGCGGCTGGCCTTTTTTCACCTGCTGCCCCATGCGGGCGTGACGATGGATAATCTGAGCGGTGATACGCGGCGTCACCTCGGCGGTACGGTAAAGATTGACAGTGACCTCGGCGGGAGCGACCACCTCATCGGCCAGCAATTGTTGATTCACTGTTTGAGTGAGAATGCCCATCGCCTGACGTTGTGCCAGGTTCATCGGCGGAATTCCGCCTTCTTCTTCATGCGCTTCCTCTGCGTAAAGTGGAGCAAAGGCCAGGGTGCTCATTAACAGGCAGAGGGTGAGGGCGTGTTTTATTATCGTATTCATCATCTATTTCTCCGGAAACAGCTCAAGCGGGTCGGATATTGGGTGCGCCCCTTTTAAGAATAAAAGGGGATGCCGCAGAAATTAGATTTGAGGTGGTCGAACGGGGGGCGCTTGCTTGCGAGAGTGAAAAGAGATGCCTGTTTGCATCTCCTTCTGACGGGTGGATGGAAAATAATCGAATTTGGCCACAGGTGTAATGGCGACAAGATGCAGCCAGCCGATACAAAGGTCAGTGCAAACACCATCATTCTGACGGTCATCGGGCAGATTGTCTGACGGCATTAGTTCAGAAGCTTCATTTGAATCTTGTGAAAAACAACTGTCCATTGCCCAGGCCACATTGGTAACGAGTACGGAGAGAATCAGAAAACAGGCAATGAATCGATGCATGATTATAGCGCTTTCTCTTGCCGGTTTTTTTCACGATTAGCGTCATTGATAATGTGTATTCCACCTCTAATCACAATGGTTGCAATCAGTAAACCGATAATCAGATCAGGCCAAAATGAACCTGTATAGGCAACCAGCAATCCAGCGCCAATCACACTCAGGTTAGCAATCACGTCGTTTTTGGAAAAAATCCAGCTTGCCCGCATATGCACTTCACCCTGGCGGTGTTTATAAATTAACGCCAGACAAATTGTATTTGCGATCAGTGCCACCATCCCCACCACAATCATCATGAAGGATTCCGGTTCACTGCCGGTAATGGTGCGGCGCACAATGTCAATCAACACCCCAAGCCCCAGCACGATTTGAAAAATACCACTGATATGGGCTGCCTTCGCTTTCACGAGGAGACTCCGCCCCACCGCGTAGAGGCCAATGGCGTAAACCGTCGCATCAGCCAGCATATCCAGTGAATCCGCAATCAGTGCGGTAGAGTTACCGATAATGCCGGCGGTGATTTCCGCAATAAACATGACCCCGTTAATGGCCAGTAACAGGATGAGTACACGACGTTGGTCCCTGTTGTTAATCTCGATCTCGCAGCCACAGCTGGACATCGCTATCCCGCCTCGGTTTTGAACGCTTCAGACTGGATGCCGACTTGGCAGCGTCCGCCTTCGCGCAGCCGCAAGCGGTCGCGGAAGCGTTTTAAATCTGCATGGTAAATCCCGTTTGAGTCGGGAAGCGCCTGCACGGTAGCGTATAGCTGCTCCAGATACGCAGGTTTTGTTACTAGGCGATGATAGACCCAGCGTCCTTCTTTTTGAGATGACAACAGCCCTGCCTGGCGCAGAATTTTCAGGTGACGGGAGAGTTTGTATGAAGGCTCCAGCAGGCTGTCCACCAGCTCGCACAAACAAGACTCGTCTCCCATCACTATTTTCAGGCGAATGATCCGCAAGCGGGTCTCGTCCGCCAGTGCCTGGAAAATGGCATCGGATTGAATGGTAATCATCTGCATGGTTGCACTATAGTGCAAGTGTTATGCTTTAATCAAGCTGCGGTTTAATAAGCCATTTCGGTTTTGGTCGGGAATGAAAATTAACTTATACAGGTGGCGCTTAGATTGGGTGCGGATTCGTTCGTGTTGAGCGGACAGAAGCGCAACAATATTTTTCGGGTTTTTGTCCCTGGAAGAAGGAGCGAAGGAGGGCGGACAGAATATGAAATGTCAAAGCGTCAAGCGGATGAGGTATTTTGCAAGGCGGGGTTATAAATAATCACCTGGTTACGACCATTGTTTTTAGCGGCGTAAAGTGCTTTATCAGCATGAAACAGCAGAGTGGTTAATGCGGCCTCTGCATCCAGCTGGCTTTCGGTGAGCCCAATGCCAATACTGGTGGTCATGCTGATGAGCGACTGTTTGTATGTGATGGGGTTTTTTGCCAGGGTGTCACGGATTTTTTCTGCCAGTATCTTTCCTCCCTGAGTCGTGTCACTCAAACTCAGAATTAAAAACTCTTCTTCGCCCATGCGAAAGAGGCGCGTGGTTTGAAACAGATTACCGACGCCAGTGCAATCGAGCCGGTCATTGACGACATTATTGCCAACAACTCAGGACAGGTAGAACAGTATCGTAGGGGTAAAGACAAGTTGTTTGGTTTTTTGTCGGCCAGGTCATGAAAACTACCCAGGGCAAGACCAATCCACAGCAGGTTAACGAATTACTCAAACAAAAACTCGGCGGTTAGGAATGGGCACGCAATAACTTCCCGGTTTAGCGCCCGGATTGAGTCCGTATTGGTTCGTTCTGATTGAACAAAAGCAAAAGTGCAGGAATAGTCGTTCTATTTCGAGTTTTTGTGATTGAATAACGGGCGAAGACAGGCTGAAGTCGGGATGCTAAACAGGGAAATTATTGCGTGCCCATTCCTTAGTTGCGGCTGACCGGGTGATTTCAGGATATGGTGCTTTGTAAAGATGGGGTATTTTGCAAGGCGTTGTTGTAAATAACCACCTGATTGCGACCGTTGTTTTTTGCAGCATACAGCGCTTTGTCGGCATGAAACAGCAGGGTGGTTAATGCAGCCTCTGAATCTAATTGATTTTCGGTAAGTCCAATGCCGATACTGGTGGTCATGCTGATGAGCGCCTGTTTGTAGGCGACGGGTTTTTTTGCCAGGGTGTCACGGATTTTTTCTGCCAGTATTTTTCCTCCCTGAGTCGTGTCGCTCAAACTCAGAATTAAAAATTCTTCTCCGCCCATGCGAAAAATGTAATCGCTGGCGCGACAGGATTTTTTTAATACTTCCCCCATATGAGCAAGACACTGGTCGCCGACGAGGTGGCCATATTGGTCATTGATGCGTTTGAAATAATCCAGGTCCAGCATGAGCCCACTGAGACAGTGTGTTTCGCGTTGCGCCTGCGCAAACAGCTGCGGAAATATTTGTTTGAGGTAACGACGATTGTGTAAGCCGGTGAGTAAGTCGGTAATGGCCGATTCTTCCAGCCGTTTGTGAGCATGATCGATCTCTTCCTGTTTTTCGCGCAGGCTTTGTAGCATTTCGGAAAAACGATTGGACAATGTGTCAATCTCATTGGTTTCTATGGCCCGGCCCATCATCGGTAATGCGCCTCGCGTGACGGCACGAGTGATCTCCATTAACTGGTTTAGTGGCCGGTTGAAGTCACGGGCAATGATCAAACCCATGGTCAGGGTAGTAAGGCTGCCCAGCATGGCCAATGCAAGAATGATCTGGCTGTGTCGCTTTAACAGCTTGAGCACTTCCTGTTCTGAAATACCGTGCCACAAGTGGGGCGTACTCATGCTTTCACCGACGAGAGGGATGGCACGCACCTGATAAATGATGTCATTCATCACAATACTGTTGCCGCGTGGCAGAAAGGTTTTGCCTTCGCTTTCGGGCAGGCTGCTTAATTGCACAACATTATGTTTTTCAATGAACAGGTGTCCGCTACTGTAGCTTTGATGTTGGATAAGCCAATGACTGTCGAGCAGGCGAGTAATGGCAATGGTGCCTAGTGGGGTGCCCTGATAGGAAATGGATGCCCAGGCGACCAGTTCAAGTCCACGAGAGCCCTGGGTATAAAAAATTTTGTTTTGTGATCGACGCATGTGTTCTTGCACGGCGTTGGCAAGGTCGGCATTTTTTGTGTTGAGTCGCGGTTGCCCATTTAGGTCGAGAAAGACAAAACGTTCTATGGGTAACCAGCTGAAGTCACGCTTGAAAAGCCGACGCAGGGCATCTTCTTCGGCCCCTATTTTAGTGACCATGTACATGTATTCCTGGATACGTGGGTCATCACGAATCACTTTAGCATGGTGCCGGAGTCCGTTTTCTTCCATTTCGATATTGCCGGTGAGCAGCCGGGCGGTGTTGGAAAGGTTGTATTTGGCTTGTTCCAGAATGGCATCACGGGAATAAATATAGGTATACGCAAGTGTTGCCACCAAAAATGTGGTGAGCAAAATCGTGTAAAAAGACAGGCGTGCGCGATAAGTAGTCAGCATAAACAGAAAATATTATTGTGCTACGTTATTGTACTGCGGCATTTGTCGGGATTGCGGGTGACGTTTGCCGCATCGGGTTGAGTGGCAGCAGTTCATATTGCTGGGCAACTTTGCGGAAAGCTTTACCGACTTGTGCTTCGTTGATCAGTTTGACCACATCCGGTGACGGGTTACGATTAGTGATGGCTGAGAGTTGGCGATAAAAAGGGTATTTGCCGTCGCGCAGATTTTCTGCCGTGGGCCTGAAACCATCCACTGAGATGATTTTTATCCGGTCTTTCGCGTCGAACTTCCAGGTGGCACCGGTATGACCAATGGCACCGCTGAAGTCGTTTACCCGCTGTACCATGGCCGCAGCACTGGAGACATTCAGGCGTTCCTGACGGAATTCCTTGTGGTTGGGCAAAATGGTTTTCCAGTGACCGGGACGTTTTTTGCAATGCAGGCGTGTGACCACCACGATGGGTTTGTTCATGCCATCCACGTCGGCCCAGCTTGTCAGGTCGCCACGGAAAATAGCACGTACCTGATCTGAACTGAGGTTGTTCACCGGATTGTTTTTGTGGGCAAGAATCAGAATGGGTTCTTTGACCAAGGGATAGATGATGAGTTGTTCTTTTTCGAGTTCTTCATCGCTTAATGGGCAGCAGACAAAACCAAATGTTTCCCGGCTTTGGGTGGCCTGTCTGGCGGCTTTGATGCCTGCATTGCAGCCAGCACCCAGCATGGAATTCTCACCAAACAAAATGACATTACGGCCGACTTTGGTTTCCAGATCGGCCTTGATGGCATCAAACAGAATCCATGCAAAATGGGCACCGACCCCCATGAGTGCGTTGTCATTTTCGTGATCAGTGGCGCTGTGGTTCGCCGTATCTGTCGAAAAGGCAGGCCACGGGAAAAAAGTAATGAACACACACAAACATATGCCTGTGATGCGCTGGCCTGCGCTCATTCTAAATGTCTCCCTAATTTTTCTATATTTGTGTCCCGGTTTTGTTTCCTGAGTCACTTTCCACCTCCCGCATCCATGCCGTCGCTGTTTTTTTAGTTTGTTTTTGTTAAAACGCCTGCGGACTATTGCGTCCATTTTTTATGTTGTAAGCGCTTGAATGCCCCCTGTGTGTTTGTTCAACTTCCCGTATCCCATCGACGTTTTGCAAGCAATCAGATCAAAGACAGGCTGAAATATGAATGCTAAACAGTGGGTTATTACATGCACATTTCTTAACAGTACGTCAACTGCCTGTTGTGTAATATTTTTGTGGTTGTTAATACCGTGCCAAGTGTGCGAAAAATATTAACTGGCCCATTCAGGGTTGTTGGAAA
>QIGJ01000006.1 GCA_003229995.1 Gammaproteobacteria bacterium
GGCGGGCGTACATGACATTGACTGTCAAAATAACCAATATCCATTTCCGTTAAAAACAGTTGATGTGCGGCCACATCCGCCGTCACAGACAGGCCATCATACTGTGCGCGGGCAATCATTTTTACCGCACGTTCGCTGGACAATTGGCAAAAGTGAGCGCGCACGCCGGTCTGTTCGATAAGTTGCAATTCACGCGCGACAGCGATGCTTTCCGCAATCTCTGGAATTCCCGGTAATCCCAGGCGCACACTCACCGCCCCTTCGTGCGCGCAGCCGCCATCGGCCAACGACGGATCTTCGGCATGCAAAAATACCGGCAAGTTCTGGCTTGCCGCGTATTCCATGGCTCGACGCATCACCTGGGTATTTTTTACCGCAGTGTGTGCATTGCTCACACCAATACAGCCAGCGGCCTTGAGTGCACCCATTTCTGCCAGTTGTTGGCCATCCAGGTTTTGTGTCAATGCGCCCAGCGACAATACCCGGGCAAAACCGGCTTGTATTGAGCGATGCCGAATCAGATCCACCACTGCCGGTGTATCTGCTACCGGATCGGTATCCGGGGAACAGACTAATGTGGTGATCCCCGATTTTGCGGCGGCGCGTGTTTCACTGGCGATGGTGGCTTTATATTCCTGGCCGGGTTCACGCAAGCAGGCACGCAGATCCACCAGCCCGGGGCAAACAATTTGTCCGTTTGCGTCGATGCTTTGTCCTGCCTCAAAGCCTATGGGTGCCGCGCCTAGCGCAACCACTTTACCGGCGGCAATATGGATGTTGGTGATTTGATCCAGCCCGTTTGCCGGATCAATAAGGCGACCACCCAGAATGGAGATTTTCATTGGGCTGCACCTTCATTTTCTTTATCGATGGGGGGTCGCCCTAGCACCATGGACATCACCGCCATGCGTACGGCAATGCCGTTGCTGACCTGTTCGAGGATCACCGAACGTGGGCCGTCGGCGACTTCAGAGTCAATCTCCACACCACGGTTAATGGGTCCGGGGTGCATGACAATGACATCGGTTTTGGCCACGGCCAGTTTTTCTTCGGTCAGGCCATAATCCTGAAAATATTCTTGTTCGCTGGGTAACAGGGCACCCTGCATGCGTTCTTTTTGCAGACGCAGCATGATCACCACATCTGCGTTGCGTAGACCTGCTTTCATGTCGTGGTATACATGCACACCCAGTCCTTCCACCTGAGTGGGAATCAGCGTTTTCGGTGCAACCACGCGCAGATCAGAAATACCCAGCGTGGTGAGTGCATGAATCTGTGAACGGGCTACCCGTGAGTGCATAATATCGCCGACGATGGCCACAGTGAGTGGCGCAAACTCTCCCTTATGGCGACGAATGGTAAACATGTCCAGTAACGCCTGGGTGGGATGTGCGTGTTGGCCGTCTCCGGCATTGATGACGCTGATATGCGGTGCCACATGTTGCGCAATCAAATGTGCGGCACCGCTGTCACCGTGGCGCACCACAAACATGTCGCATTGCATGGCTTCCAGATTTTGCAGCATGTCCAGCAGGCTTTCACCCTTCACTGTGGCTGAGGTGTTGATGTTGATCTTTAATACGTCGGCTGACAGGCGTTTTGCGGCCAGCTCGAAAGTGGTCAGCGTCCGTGTGCTGGCTTCAAAAAACAGGTTTACGATGGTTTTGCCACGCAGCAAGGGTACTTTACGTACTTGCGCATTGCGTACCGGTTGGTCGCCGACGGTGATGAAGGATTCTGCAGTATCGAGGATGTCTACAATCTGTTGACGCTTAAGGCCTTCAATGGTCAACAGGTGGCGCAGACGGCCCTGTTCATCCAGTTGCAGGTTGCGTCGCCTCATGGTGTTTCCACCACTTCCAGTTGTAACGGTTCGGGCCCGGTGAGTTTGACATGTTCGTGTTCGCTGAGTTGGATATGCCGCCCGACCACATCGGCCTGAATAGGCAATTCACGTCCACTGCGTTCACCCAGCACGGCCAGGGTGACTGTTGCTGGTCGGCCATAATCAAAAATTTCGTTGAGTGCAGCACGAATGGTGCGGCCGGTATGCAGAACATCGTCCACCAGAATAATGTGCGCATCGTCCACTGAGATGGGCAGCTGTGAGGGTTTGACCTGCGGGTTTATACCGATTCGCGAAAAATCATCCCGGTAAAACGAGATATCCAGTTGCGCCAGGGGTTGTTTGATGCCGAGTATTTGATGCAGGCGTTCTGCCACCCAGACACCGCCAGTGTGAATGCCAATCATCAGTGTATTTTCAATAGCGATATCGTTAGCAAACTTATGACGCAGCTCTTCGGCGATTTGTGCGATGAGTTGTTGCATTGCCACCCTTTTTATTTTTGCGCCTGTTGCGCCATTAACCAGGATTCCAGAATGATTTTTGCCGCTACCTTGTCGATATCGGCGGCCTTCACCTTGTGCGATTGACCCTTGAGTTCGCGCTCCGCGTCCAGTGAAGACAGACGTTCGTCCATAAAATGGGCGGGTAGATTGTACCGTCCGCGTAATTGATTCCCAAATCGCTGCGCCCGGTAACTCAATTCGTGAAAGCTGCCATCCATGTTCAGCGGCAAACCCACCACCACTTCGTCGGGTTGCCATTGTCCGATGAGTTTGCTGATGGCGTCCCAGTCCGGTTTGCCATCATTGGCAGGTACGGTGAGCAGCGCCGACGCGGTGCCGGTGAGTTCCTGCCCCACGGCTACGCCGATGCGTTTCAGGCCGTAATCGAAGCCTAACAAGGTGCGCACTTTTGCGCTGTCAGTGTGTTTAATCACTACGTGGTTCACGCGTGTCCCACTGCGCCGGTCAGCTGGTGAATATCAATGCCGATCAGTGCGGCGGCGGCCTCCCAGCGGTTGTTGACTTCGGTCTCGAATAACAGCTTGCTGTCTGCGGGACAATTCAGCCAAGCATTGCCACGAATTTCTTCTTCCAACTGGCCCGCACCCCAACCGGCAAAACCCAGTGCTATCAGGCTTTGCTCCGGGCCGCGCTCCTCGGCCATGGCGATGATGATGTCATTGGATGTTGTGAGAAAGATGTTGTCGGTTATCGGCAGAGTCGCCTCCCACTGGCTACCTGACTGATGCAAAACAAAACCACGATCCACATCGACCGGGCCTCCCCGAAACACGGGTTTTTCTGATAACGCCGTTTTGGGGGCTTTGTGTTTCATTTGCTCGATCAACTCACCCACGGTTAAATCTACCGGCTGATTAATGACGATAGCCATGGCACCCTGCTGATTATGTTCACAAATATAAGCGACACTGCGAAAAAAAACAGGGTCCAGCAATGTGGGCATTGCGATGAGAAACTGATTTTTCAGATAACCGGATTCGGCCATGGGTCTAGTATGAAGCCAAGCAACAGTAGCCACAAGTTTTTGTTGTGAGGTCAGAGGCGTTGTTTTCTATTATTTTGCGGAAAACCGCGCACCGGCCTCAAATACCCAAGTGCGGGTAATGACCAGCTCGTTTACCTCTTTACGAATATCTTCGGAGAAACGCGCGAAGGGTGCGGCCAGACGTACAATGCGTATCGCGCCGTCATCGAGAATTTTATGCCCCGATGACTGACGGATTTTGATGGATTGAATGCTGCCATCTTTGTTGAGAGTCACCGCCATAATCAGGCTGCCGGAGAGTTTGTTGCGTCGCGCTTCGTCGGGAAAGTTGATTCGGCCGATACGTTCCACCTTGGCACGCCAAGCTTCTTCGTAGCTGGCATATTTGTATTCTTTGGTGCGGGCAGAAATATATTTGCGTTTGGGGCGGTGGGCAAATACCCGCTGGGTTTGATCGATCTCGGCGGACAGTCGTGCAATTTCCTTGCTGCGAGAGAGTAATTGTGCGGCGGTGAGATGTTGCTCCTGCTGTGGTGTGTTGAGGCCCGCTGCAATTTTCCGCTCGGAATCGGCAGTAGTGAGCAATTCCTGACGTTGGAGCTCGGATTGGGTGGCGATTTTTGTCTCTGGCACAAATTCCCGTACCTCGCCGGTCTCACCCGTGGGCACCACGGGCACTTCCTGAGTCGATGGCCGTACTTTTTCTTCCGTATCGCCGCCACCCTCCTGATTGGCCTGGGCAAGAAAGTCAGCGTCTTCAATGTCTTTGTCACTGCGACTTTGCACCAGGGTCACTTCCAGCCCGGGCAGTTTTTGCGGTGGCTGAGCACGGTCTTCAGCCGTGAAACTGATGCCGAGAATAACCAGACTGTGCAGCATGATGGCAAAAAAGATGGTCAAGCTGAGGCGGTCCCCGGTGCTGATTTTGGGACGCATGGGTGGACGTGTTTGTGTTGCCTGGGCAATAGCCATGATTACGGGGTCGGGTATTGTTACGTTATCTGGATTCCGGCTAAAAACAGGCGGAACGACAGTGTCTTCAGTAATATAAAGTGTTAATTAGCTTTAATTCACATTTAAATTGATTATACCGGATTGCCGCCAAGCGGCGTGCTATTCAACCGCGTCAGCACGGTGCGGGTCAACAGTCCGCTGACAATTCCTAGCACAGCAGCCAGCGTCATCAATAACGGATACAGGGTCAACAAACCGGAATGGGGCACAAAAATGACATAAGCCACCCAGAATTGTCCGCTCATATGCGCCAATGCAGCCGCCATTCCGTAGCCCATTGGCCCCACGGCCCAGCCCGGCAGGGCGCGGGATACGGTAAATAGCAAACCCAGCACAGCGACACTGGCCAGGGCACCTGCAGCCGACAAAAAAAACGTGGGTGACAAAAAGGTGCCCATCAAAATACTGCCCACCAACACGCGCAACAACGACACCCAGGCCGCCATCTGCCAGCCATAGCGACATAACACCACCAGCGTCACCACATTTGCCAGTCCCGGTTTAATGCCGGGAAAAGGACTGGGTAAGGCGCTTTCGGCAATGTGAATGGTGATGGCCAGCGCCGTAAAACCGGCGATGAGGTAGTCGTCGCGAGTGGTTTGGAGGGTACGGGTCATGATTTTATATTAGTAGAAAGTAGGTGGTTAAAAATTTATCGTATCAAAACGGGGATCGCTGCCCAAAATCTGCAAGCTCACCTTGTTCGGCAGGCAAATGGCCACTTCGCCGCCCTGGCTGAGCCAGCCGGTATGCACACAAAGCTTGTTGAGGCAGGGGGAATTCACGAAGCGTACCTGACCGTCGCGTACCTGGATATGACTGTGGCCCAGTGGTCCGGGTACATTGAGATCCTGATTTTGAAACAAATCGAGCCGTGCCCAGCGTTTGCCATTCACCAGCACCACGGCTTCGGCACCGTGGCCGTCGGCCTGCCAGAACATCGTGTACAAACCGACCAGTAACGCTGCCGCCAGTAGCCACACCACGGCATCGCCCCGACTGAGTTTTACCCCATTCATAACGCTGCGCTAGTGCGAATCTCAAGGCTTGTTTGTTTGTTATCGGCAGACGGTGCAAAATAAATACGCCTGCGGATGCCCGGCGTCAGTTGTACCCGGCCATCGTCATCCACCAGCATCACGCCACTGACCCCCATGGCACGCGCCACAGGTAACCAGTTCTTTTCATCCGGGCCTGCCACAAACAGTGCCGTGGCTGCCGCATCGGCAAGATCCGCCCGCCGGGCAAATACCGTCACCGAACTTAAACCCTGAGCAGGATAACCGCTACGCGGGTCGATGATGTGATCGTAACGTGTGCCCTGCCAGTCAAAATAACGCTCGTAATCGCCGGAAGTGAAGATGCTTTCGTCACCTTCCGTTTCTACCGAAGCCAGGATGCCTGCTTCCCGTGGATGGCGAATGCCGACTCGCCAGGGGCGATCACCGTGACGTCCAATGGCGCGTAAGTCACCACCAGCATTGACCACTGCGTTATTAATACCCAGTTCACGCAGTATATCAATGGCACGATCCACCGCGTAACCTTTGGCGAAGGCACCAAAATCCAGTTTTAATGCCGGATTCGCAGTTTGTATCGTGAGACCATTCAGACGAATGTCCTCCATGCTAGGTTGTTGGTCAAGAAAGGCACGAATGGTTTCGGCGCTGGGCGGTGGGCCTTTGGGTGGGTCGTCGCTGGCAAATCCCCACAATGCGGTGAGTTTGCCAATGGCCGGATTAAACAGGCCGTTGCTGCGCTGGGATAATTCACTGCTTCGCTGGATCAATGGCAGAATGGAGGGCGGCAGGGTAAATGATTCGCCACTGGCCAGTAGCTGGTTAACCCGCCCCAGTGGTCCGGGGTGCCAAGCATGCCAGGCGTTGTGCATGTAATCAAAATCATCGGCCAGGCGTGTTACGGCCTGTCGGCCCAACGCCTCCTCCACATCCCAGAGTTTAACGTCTACCACGGTGCCAAATACCAGCAGTTGCTCGTGGTAAGCAACGGGCTGGCGATCACAGGCTGTCAGAAAAACCAGGATAACGATCAGTGAAATGCGGCCAGATATTTTGATCATGCTCTTAATTTATGCGCAATAGCATTCATTAATTGACCGCCGATATCCAGTCCGACAAACATCAGTCTCAAGGTTTTGAGACGTGGGGCGACTTGTGCGCAGA
>QIGJ01000074.1 GCA_003229995.1 Gammaproteobacteria bacterium
CATCACGCACCACACCACGGCGTTTAAGTTCATCAATCGCCTCATGGTTCACCACAGCATGATCCTTACTGTCGGTATCAAAACTGATGGGGTAAACACCCCGGTACAGGGTGACCTTGCGCCGTGTGTGAACATGGCTGGTGAGCGCATAAATAGGAATGCCGGAGCTGATGCGCGACATCCATAATGGTGTGGAGCCAGACTCGGTGAGTGAAGCAATGGCCTTTACGCCGAGATGGTTGGCACTGTACATGGTGGCCATAGCAATCGCTTCATCAACACGCTTGAAAGACGTGTCAATGCGATGATCCGAGCGTGTGGCTACGTCCTGTTTTTCGGCCTCGCGGCAAACCCGGTCCATGGCCGAAACCGCCAGATCCGGGTATTTACCCATGGCGGTTTCCGCCGACAACATAACAGCATCCGTGCCATCGAGTACTGCATTGGCCACGTCAAAGACTTCCGCACGCGTCGGAATCTGGTTCTCGATCATGGACTCCATCATTTGTGTGGCGGTAATCACCACCCGATTCAAACGACGTGCCCGCTTGATAATATCTTTCTGCACTTGCGGCAGGGCAGCATCACCAATTTCCACACCCAGGTCACCCCGCGCCACCATAATGGCATCAGAGGCAAGAATGATGTCATCGATAACATCCAACGCCTCAGTACGCTCAATTTTGGCTACGATACCACCTTTTCCACCCGCAGATTCCACTAACCCTCGTGCCAGTTCGACATCAGCAGCCGAACGGGGAAAAGAAATGGCCACATAATCGGCCTGCAAAGCCGCAGCGGTTTTGATGTCTTCTTTGTCCTTGTCGGTCAGGGCCGGTGCGGATAGTCCACCCCCTTGCCGGTTGATGCCTTTTTTGTCTGAAAGTTTACCGCCCACTTTAACCTTGCAATGGATTTCGGCACCTTTGACTTCATCTACCCAAAACACCATGCGGCCATCATCGAGCAATAAAACATCACCACGCCCTACATCTCTGGGTAAATCCTTGTAAGCGATGCCGACACGTTCCTGACTACCAGCACCCGGGGCACAGGCCGCATCAAGAATGAAAGTATCGCCTTCAGCCAGCATGATGGGCCCGTTTTTAAAGGAATCAATGCGAATCTTTGGCCCCTGGAGATCAGCCAGCACACCCACTTGACGCCCGTGTGCCCGCGCACGATTGCGCACCGTTTCGGCACGTTCGGTATGTTCCGCTGCCGTACCGTGGGAAAAATTGAGGCGCACCACATCAACACCGGCCTCAATGAGTTTGTCCAGAGCTTTGGGATCATCCGTTGCCGGGCCCAGGGTTGCGACGATTTTTGTTCTTCTTTCCAAGTCTGTTGCTCCAGGTGTGTCAAATCAAAATAAGTATAAGGTCGTCTATCAACCGTTAGCACGTTCTTCGAGAATCGCTACGGCAGGCAGTTGCTTGCCTTCCAGGAACTCCAGAAATGCACCACCGCCAGTGGAAATGTAAGATACCTTGTCGGCAATGTTGTATTTATCCACTGCGGCCAGGGTGTCACCCCCCCCAGCAATGGAAAAAGCATCACTTTCGGCAATGGCCTGGGCAATGGCCTGGGTGCCTTCACCGAACTGATCAAATTCAAACACACCTACTGGACCGTTCCAGACGATAGTACCCGCATTTTTCAGCACATCGGCCAGCGCCGCCGCAGAATCCGGACCGATGTCAAAAATCATGTCGTCATCGGTCACATCGGCGACATTTTTCAAAGTAGCTTCTGCAGTTTCGGCAAACTCTTTGGCACACACCACATCGGTGGGCACAGGGATATCACCACCGCGTGCCTGTGCATCAACGGTTAACTTTTTTGCCGTATCTACCAGATCAGCCTCGTATAAGGATTTACCGACAGTGTGGCCCTGCGCAGCAATAAACGTATTGGCGATACCACCACCCACGATCAATTGGTCCACAATTTTGGACAACGATTCCAGCACTGTCAGCTTGGTGGAGACTTTAGAACCGCCGACAATGGCCACCATGGGCCGGGCGGGATTATCCAGCGCCTTGCCCAGTGCTTCCAGTTCACCCGACAACAGTGGACCGGCACAGGCCACAGAGGCAAATTTGGCCACACCGTGCGTCGAGGCCTGGGCACGATGCGCAGTGCCAAAAGCATCCATCACAAAGACATCACACAGCTCAGCCATTTTCTTTGCCAGCGTATCGTCATTCTTTTTCTCACCCACGTTGAATCGCACATTTTCCAGCAGCACCAGATCGCCGTCATTCATGGGGTCAACCCCCGTCTCGATCCAGTCCTTGACCATTTTCAGCTCACGATCCAGTAGCGCAGCCATATGATGACCCACGGGAGCCATGGAAAACGCTTCATCGAACTCGCCTTCGACGGGACGCCCCAAATGGGACATCACCATGACTTTGGCACCGGCTTTCAGACAATGTTCAATAGTGGGCAGTGATGCGAGGATACGCTTGTCACTGGTCACCCTGCCATCTTTAATGGGCACGTTGAGATCCTGACGGATCAGCACACGCTTACCGGCCAAGTCCAGATCAGTCATCTTTATCACAGACATTGTTTTCTCCAATTTTTTGTTCAAAGATTTTTGTTAAACAATGCTTAACAAAAGCCTTTGGAATGTTCAGAGATCAGTGACGAGTATCGAGTAACCGGAAAAGGCAACAAGGTCAAACCCTTGTTGCCCGACGACCCGATACCCGCCCCTGGAATCTGATAATCTGATAATCTGATTAAGCAACGTGCAGGACGAAACGCAGCATGTTACAGGTATAGCCGTATTCGTTATCGTACCAGGACACCACCTTGACGAAAGTGCTGTCCAAAGCGATGCCCGCGCCGCTGTCAAAAATGGAAGACTGGGCACAACCCCGGAAATCCGTCGATACCACTTTCTCGTCGGTGTAACCCAAAGTACCCGCCATTTCACCTTCAGAGGCGGTTTTCATGGCAGCACAAATGTCGTCATAAGTCGCTTCTTTTTCCAGCTCAACCGTCAAGTCAACGACAGACACATCGGAAGTCGGTATGCGGAATGCCATGCCGGTCAGCTTGCCATTCAGCTCAGGCAGCACCACGCCGACAGCCTTGGCCGCACCCGTGGAAGAAGGAATGATATTTTCCAGAATACCACGACCACCGCGCCAGTCCTTCGAGGAAGGGCCGTCAACAGTTTTCTGCGTTGCTGTCGCTGCATGAACAGTCGTCATCAGGCCACGTTTGATGCCCCACTTATCATTCAACACTTTGGCAACCGGAGCCAGGCAGTTGGTCGTACAGGAAGCGGCAGAAACAATGGCCTGGCCGTCATAGCTGTTGTGATTCACGCCGTAAACATACATGGGTGTGCCATCTTTGGACGGCGCAGACATCACGACTTTTTTGGCACCGGCAACGATGTGTTTTTGGCAGGTTTCTTCCGTCAGGAAAAAGCCGGTACATTCAATAATCAGATCAGCACCGATGTCGCTCCATTTCAAGTCGGCAGGATCGCGCTCGGCCGTCAGGCGAATGGTTTTACCGTTGACGATCAGGTTATTGCCGTCAACAGAAATATCGCCATCAAAGTTACCATGCACAGAATCGTACTTAAGCATATAGGCCAGATAGTCCGCATCCAGTAAATCGTTAATGCCAACCACTTCGATGTCGCCAAAATCTTTTGCAATGGCGCGGAAGGCCATACGACCGATGCGGCCGAAGCCGTTAATACCGACTTTAATTGTCATCGTGTTATCCCCTCTAAAGATGTGACTAAAAAATAAAACAATATTACAAAAACCTATTCTTCTCCGTCATTCATTCCAGTCTGCACAGGAATGACGGAGGATTAAATCAGTGTTTCCTTAAAGAATGGATTCAACAGTGGCAACGACATTCTCCACCGTGAATCCAAATTCTTTGAACAATTCACCCGCCGGGGCAGATTCACCGAAATGATCAATACCCACCACTTTGTCAGCGTATTTGTACCAAGCGTCTGTAACGGCAGCCTCAACAGCAACGGTGGGCACACCCTTCAGCAACACAGCGGCTTTATAGGCATCATCCTGTGCTTCAAAGACATTGGTAGACGGCATGGAAACTACACGAATCTTTTTGCCCTTAAGCTGTGCGGCGGCATCCACGGCCAGAGCCACTTCGGAACCAGTGGCAATGATAATGGCGTCGGGATTGTCACAACCACAGTCACCCAGAATGTAACCCCCCTTGGTGATATTGGCGATTTGCTCATCGGTACGCGTCTGATGCGGCAAACCCTGACGCGAGAAAATCAGGCAACTGGGCCCGTCTTTTTTCTCGACGGCCTGCTGCCAGCTCACGGCAGATTCAACCGCATCACAGGGACGCCATACCGACATGTTTGGAATCATCCGCAGTGTTGGAATCTGCTCCACAGGCTGGTGGGTCGGACCATCTTCGCCCAGACCGATAGAGTCGTGGGTATAAACAAACAGGCTGCGGGTTTTCATCAATGCGGCCATGCGCAAGGCATTACGCGCGTATTCAGAGAACATCAGAAAGGTGGCACCAAACGGAATCAAGCCACCGTGCAGTGAAATACCGTTTATGATGGCCGACATGGCAAACTCACGCACACCATAACGAACATAGTTGGCTTCTTCGTTGGCATCCATGGGCTTGTACCCCGACCATTCCGTCAAATTGGAGCAGCCCAAATCGGCAGAACCACCAAACAGTTCAGGCAACATGGGTGAATAAGCTTCAATCGCCGCTAACGAGGCCTGACGAGTCGCCGGACTCTTGGCATCCGCATTCACCGTTGCAATGTACTCCGCTGATTTTGCAGACCAGTCAGCAGGCAGATCACCCGCCATGCGGCGCTCAAACTCGGCGGCCAATTCTGGATGAGCAACCTTGTAGGCCGCCAGCTTTTCGTTCCAGGCCTGTTCTGCGGCAGCGCCCTTTTCTTTGGCGTCCCAACTGGCATACACGTCACCCGGGATTTCAAAGGAACCATGATCCCAGCCCAGTGCGGCTTTGGTCAGATTGATTTCTTCTTCACCCAGGGGAGAACCATGACAGGCGTGACTACCGGCTTTATTCGGTGAACCAAAACCAATGGTGGTTTTACAGCAGATCAAGGTGGGTTTGTCGGTCGTTGCCTTGGCAGATTCCACGGCCTTTTGGAGGGCGGCTGCATCATGTCCATCAACGTCAGCAATCACATGCCAGCCGTAAGCTTCAAAGCGTTTGGGGGTGTCATCGGTAAACCAACCGTCGACGTGACCATCGATGGAGATGCCGTTGTCATCCCAGAATGCCACCAGCTTGCCCAGACCCAGCGTACCCGCCAGCGAACAGGATTCATGAGAAATACCTTCCATCAAACAACCATCACCGAGGAATACATAAGTGTGGTGATCAACAATATTGTGATCCTTTTGGTTAAACTGGGCGGCCAGGGCTTTTTCAGCGATAGCCATGCCGACGGCATTGGTGACGCCCTGACCCAGTGGCCCGGTGGTCGTTTCAATGCCCGGCGCATAACCATATTCAGGGTGACCCGGCGTCCTGGAGTGTAACTGACGGAACTGTTTGAGGTCTTCGATGCTGAGATCGTAACCGGTCAGGTGCAACAGAGAATAAATCAACATGGAGCCATGACCATTGGACAGGACAAAACGGTCACGGTTAGGCCAATCAGGATTAGCCGGGTTATGGGTCATGTGATCGTTCCACAGGACTTCGGCAATGTCAGCCATGCCCATGGGCGCACCGGGATGACCGGAATTGGCTTTTTGCACCGCATCCATGCTGAGCGCACGGATGGCATTGGCAAGATTTTTGCGTTTTGACATGTGATTCTCCTAAAAACAAGTTCAAAAAATGTAAACAATCTTCGTTGCAGCAGCATGAACCATTCGCTGCGTAAAACTCTTGAGTCACCCGCTATATAATGTCACCAGCGATAACAAAGACCTAAAAATTCGGGCCTAAAAATTCGTCGTAATGCGCAATAAACTGGCGCAAGAACGTTGTTGTTATCAACAACAGATGGAGGGGTTTGCGAGGCAAACCCAAGGGATGGTTAACCCGCCTATGAACTCACCCGAGAATAAAAAGTCCGCTGCGGAAAATCCATTTTGCTCATATTTCCCGTTCATTTTCGTCAAATTAGAGCCACTATTTGCCTCAAATGAACAAAAAACCTGCCCAAAAACAGCTTTCCCTCGCAACAACTTTTATTCCCGGACAACGTTCTAGGGTTAACGACAGAATTATGGTGTCGTTGTTAATTTCCTTCCCCCTCAGGCTGTGGCGCACCAAAACCACTGTCTTTACACGTAGCGCCAAGCCTTCCCTCCCCAATTGCCCCCAGTTCCAGTCGGGCTGTAAGTACCTGAACAACATTATTTTAACATTTTCTGGTTTATTTTCCGGCCTTCTGCGTTGCTACTACGGTCACATAGCTCACTATGCTCACAGCGCCTTGAAGGCCGAAAAATACCCTGTGAAAATTTTGTTAAAATAATGATGCCCAGGCACTTACATGCCGGGGGAACCTGTAATTGTCCTCGATCATCGCCATCAGGGCAAGGGCTGATCCAACGTGCTGAAAAAACGGCCACATCGGATCATCCACTGCCCTCTGCATCCACGGCTCTCTGATTAGAGCATTATTCGGCCGTTTCCTTCCACTTGATGGAGCAACCCATACTGGGTACCTGCTCTACCGGCCCCTTTCCGGTTTGCGCCACCTGCTTCATGGCCTCGAACAGGTCGCGACGGGCATCCTCGACGGTTTCTTTGCGGCTTTCGTCCAGTCGGCCACGATATTGTAGCTGTAGATCAGCGTTATAACCGAAAAAATCCGGGGTGCAGACAGCTCCATAATCTTTGGCAATTTCCTGTGTTTTATCAATAAGATAAGGGAAGGAAAAGTCAAACTTGGCAGCCACTGCCTGCATGTTTTCAAAGGAGTCTTCTTCGTACTCTGTGGGATCATTGGACATAATTGCCACGGTATTCACACCCAGCGCCTTTAATTCCCCGGTGTCACGCACAATACGTTCAAGGATAGATTTCACATAAGGGCAGTGATTGCA
>QIGJ01000227.1 GCA_003229995.1 Gammaproteobacteria bacterium
ACTCGGTTTTCGAGATCCCGTGATATTTTATTCGGCACGTTCCATTCGCGACGCTGCCGCACGGATTAATACCCGTATTTCCAGCCTGAACCGCTGCTTTGACAGAGAGCAACCATCTACCCCGAAAGTTTTAGCTGGACGGCGTGCTAAAACACATCTGGATACACCACGATCACCGATCAGTGATGTCGCTATTATTGGTTTATCCGGCCGTTATCCTCAGGCCGAGAATGTACTACAGTTTGCAGAATTATTGGCAGAAGGACGTGATTGTATTGATGTGGTGCCTGACACGCATCGTGCTGCCGGGAATGAATTACGCTGGGGTGGATTTCTTTCCCAACCCATGAACTTCGATTATGGGCAGTTTAAGTTTAATATGAGTTTCCGGGATGCCTTGATGGCTCATCCGGAAGAACGTTTGTTATTGCAGGAAACCTGGCGGTGTTTCGAGAGTGCCGGTTACAACCCTTTGCAATGGGTCGGCGATAAGGGTGGCAATATCGGTGTTTATATTGGGGCATCCTTCCATGAATATAGCGAGCTTGTTGCCGAATCCAATCAGTATAAGGATGATGCATTACCTTACAGTTCACAAATATTCGCTTATGCCAACCGGCTTTCATATTTTTTCAATCTGACCGGGCCATCGATTGCGATTGACTGTGCCTGCTCATCATCACTTTATGCGATAGCCGATGCTTATAATGCGATTCGTTTTGGTTTATGCGAAATGGCACTGGCAGGGGGTGTTAATCTTAATCTGCATCGTAGCAAATACGAATTTCTGGCAGACAAAAATGCCCTGAGCCAGGATGGCCGTTGCCGTGCTTTTGCGGAAGGGGGGACTGGTTATGTGCCCAGTGAGGGTGTCGGTATGATTTTGTTGAAGTCTCTTGAGTCTGCCGAAGATGATGGTGATAACATCCTGGCCGTCATCAAAGGTGTTGCAGCGGGTAACGATGGTCGTACCCAGGGGTTCACGGTGCCAAATCCTGATGCCCAACGCGATACTATTCGTAAGGCGTTTGAGGTTGCGCAAGTATCACCACAGAGCATTTCCTTTGTGGAATGTCATGGTACGGGCACCTCATTGGGTGATCCCATCGAAATATCAGCATTGGCTGAGGCTTTTGGTAAAAAAATGCCACCGGAAAGTTGCCCTATATCTTCACTCAAGTCGAATATTGGTCACCTGGAAGCAGCAGCCGGCATCGCCCAAATTACAAAAGTTGTGCTTCAGCTAAAGAGCGAACAGTATTTCCCCAATGTGATGCATCATGAAAACCTGAACCCCAATATTGATTTTTCACGCATTCCTTTCAAGGTACAAAAAGAACTGGCTCCCTGGCCAGTCAGTGAATCACAACCTGTGCGACGGGCAGGCATCAGTTCTTTTGGTGCGGGTGGTACGAATGTGCATTTGATATTGGAACAGGCACCGGAATCAGAATCGTTTCAGACACCAAAACCTGATCGTGAATCGGGTTTTAAATACATCATTCCGTTCAGTGCCGCCACGCCTGAACAACTGGTTGATATGGTGCGGATTACCCGGGAATACATTCGTACTGAGCAGATGCTGTTAAACTCTGCACTTAATGTACGCAATATTGCCGCAACTTTGCAATATGGACGCTCTGCCAGTCGCTACCGCTTCGCGCTGATTTGTGATGATTCGATGGATGTATTATCAGCACGTCTCAAAGTTTACTTGGACGGCGTTGTCGACTCCACCATGGCATCAGGTGAAGCGAAAGAAACCGGCTATAGCGAACTGATGGGAACAGGCATCAGTATCACAGAACTTTTAGCGGTAGCGAAAAATTGGGTGGTGGGAAAAGTAAAAGGCTTTCAGCATGACCCTGAAGCCAAACGCACCTATCTGCCCGGTTATATTTTCCGGTCGGATTTGGTCAGCCCGGTAACGGATACTGTCAATTGTACGGCAGATGTATCTGCTACCCATACTCCTTCAGTCCAAGCATCCTTAACCCAGTCACCCTTGACTTCGGAGGTTCCCGTTCCGGATGCTTCAAATCCAGATACTGTGACGCTGGTGCGTGACACCTTGAAGCGGGTGCTAGGGGCGCTTCCCAGTGTTTATACAGACAAAACACACTTTGGTGATCTGGGTATAGACTCCATTATGGGCACTAAAATTCATACGGAGCTTTGCCGGTTTTATCCCACTCTGGATATGTTTGCCCTTTTTGAATTCAACACCAGCATCCTGCTCAGTTCACACTTGGACAGTCTGGAACCCGTCGGCGGACAGGTTACACCGGAACTGTCGTCTGCCGATCATCAATCAACACACGAAGAAGAGAATGTCGGCAATATCGGTGCGCTGGAATTTGGAGAAACACTGGCACCGATCAAACGATATATCGATGCCTACCACGATAGCACTGGGGTAACCCATAAAATAATGATCGAAAATGTGTCGGTGAACGGCGCTTGTATTGAATGTATGGTATGTGGTGAAGGTCCGACGATCATCTTACTACCTCCTTTTAACTCCAGTGCGATTATCTGGATTCGCCAGTTACAAGAGCTGAGCAGGCAGTACAAAATTATCGTGCCGCATTACCCGGGATTAAGTGGCAGCGACTGGGTGGATGGCCTTGATAATTTTGAACAATTGGCAGGTATTCTGACAGGTGTTGTTGATGAACTTGTTAAACTTCAGGTTATCCAGAGCAAAAAGAATCATTGGGTCGGCTGGTCTTTGGGAGGGTTTGTTGCACAAACTATTTGCAAACACTATCCGCAGTATGTGGATAAACTTGTGCTTATCAGTACCACAACTATTTCCTGGTCATCCGAGGAATATACAATATCAGCTGAAGATTTCTCGATTAAGTGCGCGGAAGAATTTGAAGAAAATTTTCAAAAACTGCCTGGTTTTTTACGAAAAATGCCAGAGATAAAAACGTTCAGAAAAGAAAAGCATATTGAACGTTTTGTCTGGTGTACGACCAACCGACGAATTCTTGATAGCTATTTTTTAATGATCGCACGTTTCCGGCACGTCGAATCAGCAGATCATGTCCGGGCCAAAACCTTGCTCATCAGTGGTGGTGATGATGTACTGATGCCTCCGAAATTTGCCCGGGAATTAAGCGAAAAAATACCAGACTCAGAGTATCACGAGATAAAAAATGGGCATCACTTTCTCAGCCTATTTCATTACAAAAAGATCAACAAGCTGTTAAGCCAATGGTTCACAGATTGACGATTTTTATTAACCAATCAGGCTATTCTTAAAATGAAAAATATTTTTTTATTTTCAGGGCAGGGAAGCCAGTATTATCATATGGGGAGTGATTTGCGTGAAAGTCACCCGGGGTTTGAGCACAACCTTACGAAGTTAGCGAAGATCGTCAGTGATGTCACCGGGTGTTCAATTCTCGATGTGGTGTATGATCCGGGAAAACAAAAATCGGATAACTTCAGTGATTGCCGATTATCCAATATCGCATTGCTCACCATAGAGTATGCCTTGGCAGAGACGTTGATACAGGCGGATATTATCCCCGATGCTGTATGTGGCATGAGTCTGGGAGAATATACAGCCGCAGTCGTCGCAGGCGCTATGGAATTCAAAACAGCGGTACACTTGGTGGCAAGTGCCGGAGCCTGTTTTGATGCTCACTGTGAGCCCGGTGCCATGCTGGCTGTACTGGATGACATCAGTATCTATCATGATAATGAAATTTTATCAGCGACAACCGATATTGCCTTTGACTGTTATGGAAAACATTTTGTGATCGCAGGTGATGTTAACGGGATCAATGCAGTGGAAAAATATTTACGTCAGCAGAATATTTGTTTTCAATTCCTACCGGTTGCATTTGGTTACCATTCCAGGAATATTGACCCGGCCCACAATGCGTATACCGGGATACTGAACAGTCTGTCTTTTCGTAAATTGCACATGCCTCTTTATTCCACGGTAACAGCCCGTCGCATTGAATATCTGGATGGAAATCATTTCTGGCGAACGGCGCGGGAGCCCATACGTTTTATGGAAGCCCTTGACTCTATCGACAACAGTGAGTGTTACCGTTACATTGATCTTGGTCCTACCGGTACGGTAGCCAATCTGATGTGTTATCGGAGAAGACAACAGCCTACGTCGAACATCTTTCCTGTTGTCACACCGTTTAATAACAGTCGAATGAATTATAACAAACTGACCCATGCCGTGAACCAGAGCCAACGGTCATCTTTCACTACGGATATAGCTTGACCCAGTATCGATACTTTACCGTTCTTTACCGTTAATGACTTCAGGAGTCGCTGACCATGGAAAAACCCATAAAAATCTACGATTATAGCGTTCATCATGTGTTTGACTCCACTCTCATCGGCTGATCTACTGGAAGCAGGAGTTTTCTTCCCAATCAGAGCAGGGTCACCCGAGCGCTCGTCGAGTGGCTGACATGAGTAGCGTTATGCGTCTCTGAGCAAGAAATGATTCTTGAGCAACAGCAAATCATTGAGAAAAAGTCTGTTGTGATCGCGCACCAAAAGCAACGCATCAAACGGCTGGAAGAGTATCTTCGCCTAGCTCGCCAGAAGCAGTTTGGACGTAGCAGGGAACAACATCCCGAGCAAGGTGAGATCTTCAACGAAGCCGAATTAACCGACTGTGCTTACGTAGCCAGTGGTATGGGGTTCGTAAATTCGCCACCAATCTACGGCATATCATTATTGGTTAACTTGGACGCCGTTGCTGGAATCAGGTACCTCTATCAATTGTTGCGTGTTAACATCGGCGCTCGCGGGCAGTGCCCGGTCTTATTGATAGTCACTACTAAACTCAGTCACCATATTGGCACCCCATGTTTAAACCCCTGGAACTTTACATCGGCCTGCGCTATTTGCGCGCCAAACGTCGCAACCAGTTCATTTCTTTTATCTCGCTGACATCCATGATGGGCATCGTGCTGGGGGTGATGGCATTGATTACCGTGTTGTCAGTGATGAACGGCTTTGAAAAAGAATTACGCGAGCGCATTTTGGGCATGGCCTCGCACATTACCATCACCCGCCTGAGCGGTGAGCCGTTGAGGGACTGGGCGCAGCTGGGGGAAGCCATCGAAAAACATGAATCCCGTGTCGTGGGACTCGCACCTTATGTGCGCAAGGAGGTGATGCTCAGTTTTAATTCACAGGTGCAAGGCAGTTTGTTGCGCGGTGTGTTGCCAGATCGGGATCCAGCAGTGTCGGATGTATGGCAGAAAATGATTTACGGTGAGCTGGGTGATTTACGCGCCGGGGAATTTGGTATCGTGCTGGGTGTGGGATTGGCGCGTAAGTTAAACGCTTCTCAGGGTGACAAAGTCACCGTGGTGACACCGCAGGCCAGCAATACCCCGGCGGGTATTCTGCCGCGCCTGAAACGTTTTACTGTGAAGGGTATTTTTGAAGTGGGTATGCACGAGTACGACAGTGCGTTGGCACTGGTGCATCTCGATGATGCAGCCCGCCTGTTTCGTATGGACGACGGTGTGACGGGATTACGTCTGAAACTGACGGACATGTTTGAGGCAGTGCCTGTGCGTAGTGAACTGGTGGATGCGTTGCCGGGCGGTTACTGGATTTCCGACTGGACCATGCGCCATGCCAACCTATTCCGCGCGGTAAAAATTGAAAAGATGATGATGTTTATTATTCTGATGCTGATTGTGGCGGTGGCAGCATTTAATATCGTTTCCACGTTGGTGATGGTGGTGACGGACAAGCAGGCCGATATCGCCATTTTGCGCACGTTGGGCAGCACGCCGGGCTCGATTATGACGATTTTCATTATACAGGGCGTGGTGATTGGCATCATCGGCGTCTTGCTGGGCGCAGCACTTGGCATCACGCTGTCGCTTAATCTCGATGTCGTGGTGGGTTGGCTGGAAGGGGTGCTGGGTATCCAGTTCATGCCGGGGGATGTGTATTACATCAATACTTTTCCTTCGGAGTTGCATTGGGGTGACGTGTTCAGGATTTCCGCCATTGCCTTTACATTGAGTGTACTGGCGACGTTGTATCCGGCTTGGCGAGCCTCGCGTACCCAACCGGCGGAGGCGTTGCGTTATGAGTGATCAGCACAGCGTATTGCAGTGTCAGGGGCTGAACAAAACCTTCGATGAGGGTGGGCTGGCCGTGGAAGTGCTGCGCAATATCCATCTGGATATTCAGCGCGGTGAACGGGTGGCCATTGTGGGGGCATCGGGCTCAGGTAAAAGCACTTTGCTGCATTTGTTGGGCGGGCTGGACAAGCCAACATGCGGCGAAATCAGCGTGGGTGGTCAGCGGCTGGACGCGCTCAACGAGGCGGAACGGGGTCGGCTGCGCAATAAAATGCTGGGGTTTGTTTACCAGTTTCATCATTTACTGGCAGAGTTCACGGCGCTGGAAAATGTTGCCATGCCGTTGTTGATTCGTGGTTTATCAACGGCGGAGGCTCGTGAGCAGGCAGCCGACTTACTGGGTAAGGTGGGACTGACGGCACGATTGCGGCACAAACCGGCGGAACTTTCGGGCGGAGAGCGTCAACGTACGGCCATCGCCCGTGCGCTGATTACCAAGCCCCTGTGTGTGCTGGCCGATGAGCCCACGGGTAATTTGGATCAGCACACCGCTGCACAGGTGTACGATTTGATGTTAGCACTTAACGATGAACTGGGTACCAGCCTAGTGCTGGTAACACATGATTTGCAACTGGCGCAACGCATGTCGCGGGTGTTCGCAACGCATGTCGCGGGTGTTACGTTTGACAAACGGTGAATTTGAAGAAAACTGAATAGTTAATTTGCAGTGTTTTTTGCCTTTCTTTGCCTTTTTTGCTCTGCACGATCCTGTCGGCGCTTGCGCCAGTTTTGGCTGACATACAGACGCCAAAACAGGCGGATTGATAAATTGCCCAGCAGGGCAAGAAGGGTACTGGTGACAAGGCAGCCTAACAACAGTGGTTGCCAAATCAGGCCCAGCTCCCCCATTAGCCAGTGAGTCGATAACTCAAATTGGATGTCGCGCACGGGTGTTTGCAAAATCCAGGTGCCCACTTTGTAGGTAAAATAATAGATGGGAGGGATGGTTAGCGGGTTAGTGATCCATACCAGTGTCACGGAAAT
>QIGJ01000307.1 GCA_003229995.1 Gammaproteobacteria bacterium
GATTGACGACTGCATGGATGCAGGAGGTAGAGCAACACAGGAGCCGTTGCCGAACAAAAGTGCAGGAATAGTCGTTCTATTTCGAGCTTTTGTGATTAAAGAACGGGCGAAGACGGGCTGAAGTCGGGATGCTAAACCGGGAAATTATTGCGTGCCCATTCCTTAGCTTTCGAGGAGTTGCAGCTGCTCAAAACATGGCTGTGTAACATCAGCTATTGAGTACGGGGTAATTCAATTTACTTATTGCCACTTCAAACACAGTAATTGGCTATATCAAAATATACTGACATATACTCAGTGGTCACTTTTGAATAACGCGCGGCATCCATAAAATCTACCACCAACGGATAAAGGCCCAATTTTTATGCCAACAACAAATGCTGCCAGCGAGCAGAAGGTTGCTCTCGAAAAAGGCGTAGAGGTCAAAAACACCACCTGCTATATGTGTGCCTGTCGCTGCGGCATTCGTGTCACCCTGCGTGACGGTGAGGTGCGTTACATCCAGGGCAACCCGGACCACCCGCTCAACAAGGGAGTGATCTGCGCCAAGGGCAGCTCCGGTATCATGAAGCAGTATTCCCCGGCGCGGCTCACCAAACCCCTGAAACGTCGTGAGGGCGCGGAACGTGGCGCATCAGATTTCGAGGTCATTTCCTGGGATGAGGCTTTCGAAATGATGGAAACCCGCCTGCGTCACTTACGTGCAACCGACCCGAAAAAATTTGCATTATTCACCGGTCGCGATCAGATGCAGGCATTAACCAGCCTGTTTGCCAAGAATTTTGGCACACCCAACTACGCCGCCCACGGTGGTCTCTGCTCGGTGAACATGGCCGCAGGCATGATTTACACCATCGGTGGTTCCTTTTGGGAATTCGGTGGCCCGGACTTGGAACGTTCCAAACTATTCCTGATGTTCGGCACTGCCGAAGATCACCACTCCAACCCGATGAAAATCGAGCTGTCCAAATTCAAACGTAATGGTGGACGCTTTATCTCCATCAACCCGGTACGCACTGGTTATTCCGCCATTGCCGATGAATGGGTACCCATCAAGCCCGGCACCGACGGTGCGCTGCTACTGGCGCTGATTCACGAAATCATCAAAACCGGCCTCTACGACCGCGACTTCCTGATTCAATATTCCAACAGTGCCCAACTCGTCAATATCGATACAGACAGTGACGATTTCGGCCTGTTGATGCGTGGTGACGACTATGATGAGGGCAAAATGTACCCCCACGACGAAATGTGGTGGGACCGCAATACTGACAACGCCGTGCAAACGCATACCGAAGGCAGCGACCCGGTGCTGTTAGGCGAATTTACCCTGGACGATGGTACTCGGGTAAAAACCGGTTTCCAGCTATTGGTCGATCGCGTCAAAGATTACACCCCCGAATGGGCCACCGACATCACCGGCATTCCGGTAGACATCATCCGCCGCCTGGCCCACGAAATGGGCATTACCGCGCGAGACAAAAAAATCGAATTGCCCATCGCCTGGACCGATACCTGGGGTAAGGAACATGAGTCGGTCACCGGCAACCCCGTGTCATTTCATGCCATGCGCGGCCTCGCAGCACACTCCAATGGCTTTCAAACCATTCGCGCATTGTCGATCCTGATGTCGATTCTCGGCACCATTGATCGCCCCGGTGGTTTCCGCCACAAAGCGCCATTCCCGCGCCCCATTCCGCCTTGCCCGAAAACCCCCAATGGCCCGCAGGGTGTAAAACCCAACACCCCGCTCGGCGGCATGCCACTCGGCTGGCCTGCCGATCCCAACGATTTATTCGTGGACGATGATGGCAAGCCTATACGCCTGGACAAGGCCTTTTCCTGGGAGTTTCCGCTCTCGGTACACGGCATGATGCACAATGTCATCACCAACGCCCATCGGGGTGACCCGTACAAAATCGACACACTGATGATTTTCATGGCCAACATGGCCTGGAACTCCACCATGAACACAGTGGAAGTCCGCAAGATGCTCAACGACAAAGACGAAAACGGTGAATATAAAATCCCCTTTCTTATTGTCTGCGATGCCTTCCAATCCGAGATGATCGCCTTCGCCGATCTGGTATTGCCAGACACCACGTACCTGGAACGTCATGATGTGATGTCCATGCTTGACCGGCCCATTTCCGAGTTCGATGGCCCGGCGGACTCTGTGCGCATCCCGGTGCTACCCCCCAAAGGTGAATGCAAACCATTTCAGGAAGTACTCATCGAGCTGGGCTCGCGCCTTGGCCTCCCCGCCTTTACCCACAAGGATGGCTCGCGCAAATTTCGTGACTACCCGGACTTCATCACCCATTTCGAAACCGAGCCCGACTCTGGCATCGGCTTTCTCGCGGGTTGGCGTGGCAAGAGCGGTGAAAAAATCATGAGTGGCGAACCCAACCCCAAACAATGGGAAATGTACGAAAAAAACAACTGCGTGTTCCATTACGTGCTACCCAAATCGTACCAATACATGCGTAACTGGAACCAGGGATATCTGGAATGGTCGCAATATCACCGCCTGACCCGTTACACGGACCCCATCAACATTCACATTTACAGTGAGGTGTTACAGAAATTCCGCTTAAGTGCCCAAGGCAAATACGCGGGCAAACAGCCACCGGATCATTTACGCAAACGTATCGAAACCTACTTTGATCCGCTGCCGTTTTATTACGAACCCTTGGAAAGCCAGTTGTCGGACAAACACAAGTATCCGCTCAATGCCATCACCCAACGTCCGATGGCCATGTACCACAGTTGGGATTCACAAAATGCCTGGCTGCGGCAGATTCACACACACAACTATTTGCACGTCAATCCCAAAACCGCACGCGCCGCCAACATTGGCGACGGCGACTGGATGTGGGTGGAATCACAATGGGGCAAGGTACGCTGCATGTGCCGTTTTTCCGAAGCGGTAGAGCCTGGCACTGTGTGGACCTGGAATGCCATCGGTAAAGCCAGTGGTGCATGGAATCTCACCCCTGAAGCCAACGAATCACAAAAGGGTTTTTTGCTCAATCATTTGATTTCAGAAGAACTGCCTGCCCACGAAACGGGTACACATATTTCCAACTCCGACCCCATTACCGGCCAAGCTGGCTGGTACGACGTGCAAGTACGTATTTACAAAGCCGATACCCACGAAGAGCCCGTAAGCTCACCGCAATTTGACACCATGTTGCCCGTACCCGGAGAAGCAAAGCGCAAATCATGGCTGAGTTATTTTGCCGGTAAAAAACCTGCCAGACTCAATATCGGCAAGAGAAATAAATCATGATGCAACTGACCGTAGGGTGGGCATCGCCCACCGATAGTAACGTCGAAAATATCCTGGTGGGCAATGCCCACTCTACACAATATTGGCATCACAAAACATTGGCAATGTCATGACCCAACTCGCACTAGTGATCGATTTAAATGTTTGCGTCGGCTGCCACGCCTGTGTCACCAGTTGCAAACAATGGAACACCTCTGGCGCTGCCGGTTCATTGATGGATGACAATCCCTACGACAAAGACCCCACCGGCACTTTTTTCAATCGCGTGCAAACCTACGAAGTGGGCGAATTTCCCAACACCGAAACCATACACTTTCCCAAGAGCTGCCTGCATTGTGAAGACCCACCCTGCGTGCCCGTATGCCCTACCGGAGCCAGTTACAAACGCAAAGAAGACGGTATCGTGCTGGTGGACTACGACAAGTGTATTGGTTGCAATTACTGTTCATGGGCCTGCCCCTACGGCGCACGCGAGATCGATGAAAAACAGAAGGTGATGAAAAAATGCACTCTTTGTGTAGACCGCATTTACGATGAATCGCTGCCGGAAACCGAACGTAAACCCGCCTGCGTGCTGGCCTGCCCCACCTCCGCACGCCTGTTTGGTGACGTGCATGATCCTGAGTCCGAAGTCTCTCGCGCCATTTGTGAAAGCGGTGGCTATCCGCTGATGCCCGAATGGGGCACACAACCAGCCAACCATTATTTACCGCGCCGTAAAACCAAAATTCGGTTCCATAAAGACGAATTAATGCGCGCAGATAACCCACTCAAAAAGGATGGTCGATTGCCCAAAACCGACCCGGATGCACCGTTTCTGGACGACAGCGTATCCTGGTAAACACTTAAGTAGTCATGCTCACCCTACACACTCAACTGCCATTAAATGAACAAATTGTAGGTGGGTGGTGAGCTTGCGAATCCCAACGTTGCCAATGCTATTGGGGTTCGTAAGCTCATCACCCACCGACAACAAGCCGAAAAATCGGCTTAGAAATGAAAATTGAATAATTTAATAGTAGTGACCCGAGGCACGGGTCGTTTTTTCGGAGAAAATTCATGCATCCTGCATTCTCGGTTATCTTTTTAACCACCCTGATCGGTGCTGGCCAGGGTCTGTTTCTGGCCCTGATCACCGCTGAAACTTTCAGTCACATGGGTGCCCTGGCACCGCAGGAATATCGTTTTTACAGCACCGGCAGTCTATTATCACTTGGCCTACTGGTGGCAGGGCTGGTTGCCTCTTTTTTCCATTTAGGTCACCCGGAACGGGCTTGGCGCTCCGCCGCCATGTGGCGCACCTCATGGCTATCTCGCGAAGTCATCGCCTTGCCAGCCTTCATGGGTCTGGTTTTTATCTACGGCCTGCTGCATTACTTGGAGTGGAACCCAAAGGTCTTTGGCACAACAGCGCTGCCCGAAACCAACCTTACACTGATGGTCGGCATCATCGGTATCGTGCTGTGTTTTACTCTATTCATTTGCACTGGAATGATTTATGCCTGTCTGAAGTTTTTGCAGGAATGGCACACGCCACTAACACCCATTAATTACACCCTGCTCGGCATGAGTTCCGGCTTTACCTTGGCCACCGCCTTTGCCACGCAATACAGCCAGGAAATGACCGACCTGTTTGGCACCTGGGCCATCATCCTTACCCTTGCGGCCCTGCTCACTCGCACGGCATCCTTACTGCGCAACAAAGGCATCAAACATCGCTCCACTCTGCGCACGGCAATTGGTGTGCATCACAGTAATATTCGACAACAATCCCAAGGCTCCATGGGCGGCTCATTTAACACCCGTGAATATTTTCACGGTATGAGCACCGTTTTTTTCAAATCCATTCAATGGATTTTCCTGCTGCTGGTCTTTCCACTTCCCCTGCTGCTGCTCGGCATGGGCCTGAGCAATGATACAACCGCATTATTAGTATTGGCTTTTGCCGTGCAATACGTGGGACTCATTGCCGAACGCTGGTTTTTCTTTGCACAGGCTAATCATCCGCAAAACCTGTATTACCAGACGATTTAGGAGGATTATTGCTCCAGATGACGAGTGCATCGCCAAGGCCATTTGGACGATGTATTAGGTTATAATCAACACATGTCTCAGCTTATTGATCCCTACGGCCGCTCCATCGACTACATCCGTTTATCGGTAACAGACCGTTGCGACCTACGGTGTTTTTACTGTCTGCCCAAAGGCTTCAAAGACTTTGAAGAACCGGAGCACTGGTTAAACTTTGACGAAATCGAACGGATCATCCGTGCCTTTGGTGCCTTGGGTACCCGGCGGGTACGCATTACGGGTGGTGAACCCCTGGTACGTAAAAACCTGCCCATGCTGGCAGCCCGCCTGCAAAACCTGCCGGGTATCAACGATCTTTCGCTGAGCACCAACGCCGTGCAACTGGTCCGCCACGCAGAAAACTTACACGCTAGCGGTATACGCCGACTCAATATCAGCCTGGACAGCCTGAATGAAAAACGCTTTCAAAAAATCACTGGCGGCAAACTGAAAAAAGTCATCAATGGATTAATGGCCGCCAAAGCCGCAGGCTTCGCACCCATCAAAATCAACATGGTGGTGATGAAAGGCGTCAATGAAGACGAAACAGAAACCATGGTGGACTTTTGCATTAAACACGATTTCACCTTACGGTTTATCGAAACCATGCCCATGGGTACCACGGGGCGCGATGCGGTGGATCACTACGTAGATTTACAAACCGTACGCGCCAAACTGGAACAGCGCTTTGATTTAATTCCCGGAGTCATGCCTGGCGGCGGGCCCGCACGTTACCTGCAAGTGGCGGGCACGGATTTACGTATCGGTTTTATCACACCCATCTCGCAACATTTTTGTGAAACCTGCAACCGGGTGCGTTTGTCAGTGGATGGCACACTCTACCTGTGCCTGGGGCAGGACAACAAATTTGAATTACGTCCGTTGTTACGTAAGGGTATTTCCGATCATGGTTTACAGGAAGCGATTCAACACGCCATCACACTCAAACCTGAGCGCCATGAATTTAATGAAAAACCTTCACAGGTCGTACGCTTTATGTCGGTAACAGGTGGATAATCTTAGGAATGGAAATTATATAAGGAATGGGCACGCAATAATTTCCATTCCTTGACCAAAC
>QIGJ01000036.1 GCA_003229995.1 Gammaproteobacteria bacterium
TGGGGGTTTATGCAACCCACCGATTTCAAAAAAATATTCGATCAGCAACTGCTCAATAACAAAGATATGCCACCAGCAGCAAAAATGTTAATCGGATTGTTTATTGAATATTGGGCTGCGTTTAAAGACCTGGAAACGGCACAAAATACATTAGGACTCGGCGACGAGCTGGATGCCGTTTTTTATTCCGTCGGCACCATACCTGTGGTGCGCATTAAACTGGCCAACACAAATGCATTTAATGCCTTTATTAAAAATACCGAACAAATGACACAGGTAACACCAATGCAGGAATCCCACGGTGAGTTTTCATTCAAAACATACCGTTTCTCTACACCCGGTAGCGATCATCAAAACACCACTGATGCCAGGCTCGTCATCAGCGTGAACAGCGACTACGCCCTGATCAGCTTGTTAACGCCACTGGAAAACCAGGCAACCCGTGACATAATATTGGGTGTAAAAAAACCAGCAAACTCCCTGGCGGATGTGACACTATTAACGGACCTCAAATCCAAGCATAATTTCCATACGTAAATCATGTAGAGATCGTAAAGGGTCTAACCACGCCTGAAGGTAACGAATTTGGCCGCATGCTGGGGGCACTGCTCAAAACCATCAACGCACAAAATAAACCAGTGACAGAAAATCCACTGGCTCCCATACAAACAACGGCATGTCGCACCGAGCTACTAACAATCACCCAAACGTGGCCACGTACCGTCTTCGGTTATACCGAACTCAATCTGAAGAAAAAACCCATGAAAATGGCGGCACGCATGTTGGTTGAAAACACTGATACGACATTCATGCAGCAACTACAACAACTGCGTGGTTTCATTCCGGCCTATATTCGAAAAGTCGAGAGCAGGCCCGCGATAGGTTTTGGCTTAGGCTTTAACATTGATGAGCTAACGCCAGTGGTCAACCGGATATTCACAGAATTCACACAAAAGGATTATCAATGCCAGTTTTTGGCGGAAATGAAACAAGGCCTTATTGGCTCCAACCCAGTGCTTGCATTGGGCATGATGACGGGCATGGCTGCGGGCGTGCAAGGTATCTCGGCAGCCGTACTGGATGTCGATGTTTCCATGAATTTTGAGCAAAAAGGGGCTGCGCCTGATATTCGCAGCCTCGATGCGATTATCACCATTTCGGCAAAAGAACCTCAACGCCTGCTCCTGATGGCTGCTAATTTCCAGCAAGGCATGCCGCCCATTCAGCTCCCCGATGACGGCACGCCAATAGACTTCCCGATTCCCCTGCCAACATCAGATTTCGGCAGCGTTAAACTAGCATTAAAAGGAAACCACATTGTGGCTTACATTGGAAACAAGGCCGAACAACTCGCACAAGCAATGGCAAACGACCCTCTCGCCGCAACAGGCATATTTGCACTTAATATCGATTTTGGAAAATACATGAAACTCGTCAATGATTTTGTGCAAACCGTTGATACCACAGACGGGACACTATCCGAACAGGACAAGATCATATTGGAAGGGATGGAAAAAATGGATATGCAGCTTGTCGAATCTTTCGATATTACTCCGCAAGGCATCGTCCTAGATGCAACAATCACAATGCACTGATAAGGAACGTGCACGAAATAACTTCCCTGTTTAGCATCCCGGCTTCAGCCCGTCTTCGCCCGTTCCTCAATCACAAAAGCTCGAAGTAGAACGACTATTCCTGCACTTTTGTTCGGCAACTGCTCCTGCGTTGCTCTACCTCCTGCATCCATGCAGTCGTCAATCAGAACGAACGAAGTGCCCATTCCTAAACAACAACCTCAGATTTACCTTGAGATTACAGGCGCAAGCTGGACGCAAAAATAATCGCGTCTTCACGCCCTTCCTCTGCGGGATAATAATCCTTGCGCAAACCCACCTGATTAAATCCCATTTGCTCGTATAATGTGATCGCAGCAATATTAGATGGCCGCACTTCCAAAAATACATCACGCACTTCCAGTTTATCCGCTTCATCCAGCAACAGGCACAATATTTCACGCGCCAGACCTCGCCGCTGAAACTCCCCGGCCACACATAAATTCAGTACATGCGCTTCACCGGCTCCAATGGACATCACGCCATAGCCTGCAAAGTTTCCTTCAACTTCACCCACATGACAGCGATAGCCCACACGCAGACAGTCTTCAAAAATACGCCGGGTCCAGGGAAAGGGATACATGACCTGTTCGATATGCATAATCTGCTCAAGATCCTGTGTCGTCATCGGTCGTATCCATAACTCTGGCGTTTGCACCACAGCACTCATGACGATTCACCTTTCACCACGGCAGCCGCAAATTTCAGGTCGGCCCAGCTTTTGCCTTTTTCGCTGGGTTTTCGCAACAAATAGGCCGGATGATAGGTCACCACCAGTGGTGTTTCGCCGTAATGATGTACCTGACCACGCAGCTTGCTCACGGCAATATCCACGTTCAACAAATTGTGGGCTGCCACGCCGCCCACAGCGAGAATGACTTTTGGTTTCACCAACGCAACCTGACGCTTCAGGAAGGCTTCACACCGAACCATTTCCTCCCGTTGCGGGTTGCGATTTCCGGGTGGACGACATTTAAGAATATTGGCGATGAACACTTGCTCACGCTGCAAACCCAAAGCCTTGAGCATGTTGTTGAGCAATTGACCCGCCCGTCCCACAAAGGGCTCGCCCTGCTTGTCCTCGTCGGCTCCCGGCGCTTCGCCGATAATCATCCACTGCGCCGCGTGGTCGCCCACACCAAACACCGTTTGTGTGCGGGTTTTGTGTAACTCGCAGGCCGTACACGAAGACACGGTTGTTTGCAGTTCAGGCCAGTCCAGGCTGCTAACATCAATAGCCGGGGCGGGTTGTGACAATACTTCTGACATATCCAGGCCAGACACGAAATCATCGGTGGGTAACGGTGGCTCTTCGTCCACCCGTGTTCCACTCATCGGTGCTTCGTTAACTACCGGTAGTTGCTCAGGTTCGGGCACATTGCACGCAGGTACTGTACCCGGCAAAACCCGAGGTGATACAACATCGGTTTGCACTGTTTCAACCGGTACCTCCTGGTCGGAGACATCACGCAGTATTTCTTCTGATACTTCGCGTAATGCCCAGACCTGAATACCCATTGCCTGCAAATAGGCCGCTTGTTGCTGTCGTGTCGTCACCGCCATCAATTCCTTACACTTGCGGATGCTGACGGTCGACTGACACTAATACCCGATTAAGGGTATTGATATAGGCTTTGGCCGAGGCGATAACAATGTCGGTATCCGCGCCCTGTCCATTGACGATACGTCCGTCCTGCTCCAGACGCACAGTGACTTCACCCTGCGAATCCGTGCCACTGGTGATATTGTTCACTGAATATAATTGTAATTCAGCACCACTGTTTACCAGGGATTCAATGGCCTTGAATGCCGCATCCACCGGACCACCGCCGGAGGCCATCGCCGTTTTTTCTGCCCCATCGATTTTGAGTGTCACCAAAGCACTGGGGGTCTCGCCCGTTTCGGAACAAACCTTGAGTGTCACCAGTTTGACCCGTTCGTTTTCGGCTTCAAGGCTGGCTTCAGTGACCAGCGCCTGCAAGTCATCATCAAAAATTTCATGTTTTTTATCGGCGAGTTCTTTAAAGCGCACAAAGGCATCGTTGAGCTCTTCCTCACCGGCAAGGCTGACCCCCAGTTCCTGCAAGCGCGTACGAAAGGCATTGCGGCCCGAGTGTTTGCCCAACACTATGCGATTGGCCGACCAACCTACATCTTCAGCACGCATGATTTCATAAGTCTCTCGGCTTTTAAGTACACCATCCTGATGAATGCCGGATTCATGGGCAAAGGCATTGGCACCAACGATGGCTTTATTGGGCTGTACGGTAAAACCGGTAATGCCCGACACTAAACGCGAGCACGGGACAATTTGAGTGCGATCCAGGTGATCAACATTGCAATCAAACACGTCCTGTCGTGTACTCATTGCCATGACGATTTCTTCCAGTGCAGCGTTACCGGCACGTTCACCCAAACCATTGATAGTACATTCCACCTGTCGTGCGCCTTGGGCCACGGCAGCCAGGGAATTGGCCACGGCCATACCCAGGTCGTTATGACAATGCACGGAGAACACCGCTTTGTCCGAGTTGGGTACCCGCTCAATGAGATTGCCGATGAGGCTACCAAACTGAGGCGGCAGGTTGTAACCCACAGTGTCGGGAATATTCACCGTGCGGGCACCGGCTTCAATCACCGCTTCCAGCACACGGCACAAAAAATCCAGCTCGGAACGACCAGCATCTTCCGGCGAAAATTCCACATTATCGGTAAATTGCCGCGCACGTTTCACAGCACGTACTGCCTGCTCAACAACAGCATCCGGCTCCATACGCAACTTCATTTTCATATGTATGGGCGAGGTGGCGATAAAGGTATGAATACGGGCTGAATTGGCTCCTTTCAGCGCTTCACCGGCCCGGTCAATATCCTGGTCCAGCGCACGCGCCAAACCACAAACCGTGCTGTCTTTGATGGCATTGGCCACGGCTTTCACCGATTCAAAATCACCCTCGCTGGCGACAGGAAAACCAGCCTCAATCACGTCCACATGCATGCGCTCCAGCGCTTTGGCGATACGGACCTTTTCGTCGCGGGTCATGGACGCACCGGGACTTTGCTCACCGTCACGCAAGGTGGTATCAAAAATAATTAATTGCTCGCTCATTCGTATGCTCCATTCTGCGTGGAACCATCTTATCAGTGGCGCTGGTAATTTTCAGTCACTCATTGCAGATGATGACACATGATATTCATAGACTGTGACCTGCGTATTCGCGCAGCACAGAAATTTTATCGAATTGTGGAGGAATTATTTGTCTGCCCTAAGGCAGTAGGGAAAGGGGCAGTAGGGAAAGGAGCAGAAAAGACAGGGACAACAAAAAAGCAGCACGCAAAGACACCGGCCCGGAGAAGGCCTTGTGATGTGTCTTGTTAGCAAAAGTATTCATTTTCAGTTTTTCGTAAAGTCTCAGCAACTATAGCGGCCGCCTGGGGCAACCGCAAGTTTAATCGCTATGGGTTCAATTCCCCACAGCTTGCGGCGGGGTCGTTTATTTCTGAATTGGAAAATACGGTCTAATCCGCAGATTCATCCGGATCACTTGGTGCCCGACGCTCTGCCCGACGGCGACGCAGCGACAACAGCGTTCCTATCGGTCCGGAAAATGCGTACACGACAAACCCCACAAACAATACCTGTGGCGGATCCAGTGAGACCAGCACAAACACCAATACCACCGCGAGAATCGCCACAAACGGCACCTTGCCTTTGAGATCAAGATCCTTGAAGCTGCGATAACGCACGTTGCTCACCATCAGCAGTCCCACACACACGGTAACCACTGTGGCAATAACGGAGACTGCTAGACCTTCGGCCTGATAATCCTGTCCCACCCAGACCATGCCGGCAACCACCGCCGCCGCCGCCGGACTTGCCAGCCCCTGAAAATAGCGTTTATCAGCGCTTCCAACCTGAGTATTAAAGCGCGCCAGACGCAGCGCTGTACCGGCGGTATAAATAAAAGCGCCTAACCAGCCCAGCTTGCCCAGATCAGACAAGGCCCACACGTATACCACCAGCGCAGGTGCCAAACCGAAAGACACCATATCAGCAAGGCTGTCGTATTCAGCACCAAAAGCACTTTGTGTATTGGTCATCCGCGCTACCCGGCCATCGAGACCATCGAGAATCATCGCGATAAAAATAGCCACAGCAGCCAACTCGAAATGCCCGCCCATGGCAGCGACAATCGCATAAAAACCCGCAAACAGGCAGCCGGTAGTAAACAGGTTGGGCAACAAATAAATGCCACGATGACGGCGACGCTCCGGTGAGCCCACCCGACTGCCGTCGTGAGCGTTTTCGCTGTTGCTATCAGTAAGCTTATCTGTTTTGTCTTCGCTCATGACCTGCTTGTCAATATGATCGTGTGATTTTTCAGTTCGTTGCCAACTGGGCAGGCTTCGGTGACGTTGCCCTTGCATGCACCAAAGTAGCAATGATATCCGTGCCTGCCAAAACATCATCACCCACTGACACATCAATACGTGAGCCCATGGGAATCAACACTTCAACGAGTGAACCAAAGTGAATAAAGCCACAACGTTGTCCCTGACCAATGCGTTCACCACTCTGTGCATAACATTGTGGCCGTGGCAAATGCGGATTCCCCTCAACCACCAGCACCAAGTCATCTTTTTCGTCACTTTGTATCCATTGCGCGTAAGTTGCAACCTTTGCATCTGTGCTGGCAATTTTTCGCGGCACATCCAGCCATTGCTCCATCACTTTGCCTTCCATGGGACTGTGCGCAGAATAAACGCTGGTAAATCCCATTTGCACGCTGACACTTAACGCCGACCGGTCCAGGTAAGTATCATGCACGGTATCAATCGCCGTCACCCTGCCATCCACCGGACTCACAATGCCCAGCGGTACTGCGGGCACTTTGCGTGCAGGATCACGAAATAAAAACAATAACAGCAACACCAGTGCCCATAATGGCAACGATGCCAATCCATACAACAAATACACAATAGCGGCAGGAATAGCGATAACCGCAATCCACAACCAGCCTTCGCGTGCAATTAAAGGATAGCGATAAGACAACATGATCAAAAACCAGAAGTGTCAGAGAAGTATTAGATAGGGAAAAGAGGCAAAGTGTTCACTTTGCCCCTAAATTATTTTAGTTTGCGCTCAGTTTTTGCTCTTGTCGACCAGGGCGTTGGCCGTGATCCAGGGCATCATCTCGCGAAGTTTGGCACCGGTTTCCTCAATGGGATGCGCGGCATTAAGGCGACGGCGCGCAGTCATTTCGGGATAATTGGCCTGCCCTTCGGCGATAAACCGTTTGGCGTACTCGCCGGTCTGAATATTGCGCAAACATTCACGCATGGCCTTGCGACTTTCTTCATTAATGATTTTTTCACCCGTGACGTACTCACCGTATTCCGCATTATTGGAGATGGAATAATTCATGTTGGCGATACCACCCTCGTACATCAGGTCAACAATCAGTTTCAATTCGTGCAGACATTCAAAATAAGCCATTTCCGGCGCATAACCTGCTTCGGTCAGCGTTTCAAAACCGGCCTTTACCAATTCTACGGCACCACCGCACAACACTGCTTGTTCGCCAAACAAATCCGTTTCAGTTTCGTCTTTAAAAGTGGTTTCGATAATGCCGGTACGACCGCCACCCACACCCGAGGCATAGGACAGTGCCACATTTTTGGCCTTGCCGGAGGCATCCTGGAATATGGCGATCAAATCAGGAATACCGCCGCCGTTTTTGAATTCATTACGCACGGTGTGACCTGGCGCTTTCGGCGCGATCATGATCACATCCAGATCGGTGCGTGGCACAATCTGGTTATAATGAATGGCGAACCCATGAGCAAAAGCCAGTGTCGCTCCCTGCTTCAGGTTGGGTTCGATTTCATTTTTGTACAGTTGCGACTGAAATTCATCCGGGGTCAGGATCATGACCACATCGGCACTGGCTACCGCTTCAGGCACCTTTTTTACGGTCAGACCACAGGCCTCGGCCTTGGCAACAGTGGCTGAGCCTTTGCGCAAACCCACAGTGACATCAACGCCGGATTCTTTCAGATTATTGGCGTGGGCATGGCCCTGTGAACCATAACCAATAATAGACACCTTCAGGCCTTTAATGATGGAAAGGTCACAATCTTTGTCGTAATAAATGTTCATTTTCTCTCGCTCCCGCGGTTAATTCTGTGTATTCGTTTATTGCTATTGCGTGATTCTTTGACTTAGGAAGGGACATTAAATAACTTACATTACTGCTTAAATATGTAAATTTTTCGCACCGCGCGAAATACCGGAAACCCCTGAACGCACAGTTTCCAGTATCGGTGTCTTTTCAAATGAATGAATAAAAGCATCCAGTTTGTCGCCATCACCTGTCAGCTCAATGGTATAACTGGTGGCGGTCACGTCAATAATGCGTCCACGAAAAATATCCACCAGACGTTTCACTTCTTCTCGTGAATCGTTACTTGAGGTGCGTACTTTGATCATCAGCATTTCGCGTTCAATATGCGTTCGGTAAGATCCGCCAGCTTGACCACATCCACCAGCTTGTTCAGTTGTTTGGTGATCTGTTCAATAATGTCATCCGAGCCCCAGGTCACTACCGTCATACGCGACAGCGTGACATCTTCAGTCGGTGCAACCGTCAATGATTCTATATTGTAACCTCGTGCAGAAAATAATCCCGCCACCCGAGACAAAGCTCCCGCTTCATTTTCCATCAGAATGGAAATAATGTGGCGCATGCCTTCTTCATCCGTTTTTGTTTTTTGTTTCATTTCAGTCTGAATTCAATATTAGCCGTATAAAACACTAAATGAGAATCATCTCATCCAGCCCGGCACCCGCAGGCACCATGGGGTAAACGTTTTCTTTCGGGTCGGTGATGATGTCAAGAAACACCAGACGGTCTTTCAATTTAAATGTTTCTTTCATCGCGGCTTCCACATCCTCCGGCTTTGTCACCTGTATGCCCACATGGCCGTATGCCTCGGCAAGCTTTACAAAATCCGGCAGAGAGTCCATATAGGAGTGCGAATAGCGCTCATCGTAAAAAAACTCCTGCCACTGACGCACCATGCCCAGAAAACCGTTGTTTAAACAGATAATTTTGATTGGCAGATTATGCTGCATGCAGGAAGACAGCTCCTGGATATTCATCTGGATACTGCCTTCACCCGTCACACAGGCCACCGTTGCCTTGGGAAAGGCCAACTGCACGCCCATGGCGGCAGGCAGGCCAAAGCCCATAGTGCCAAGACCGCCGGAGTTGATCCAGCGTCGCGGTTTGTCAAAACGGTAATATTGTGCTGCCCACATCTGGTGCTGCCCCACATCTGAGGTCACATAGGCATCACCTTTAGTGATGTTATACAGCGTTTCCAATGCAAATTGGGGTTTGATTTTGTCGCCATCGGTTTTGTATTTGAGGCACTCCACCGCACGCCATTCGTCAATCTGCTGCCACCATTCTTTCGCCGCCGCTTTGTTCGGTTTGAATTCGCGGGCCTTGATCTCCCTTAGCAGAGACTTGATCACGTCGCCGACACTGCCGACGATGGGCACATCCACTTTCACATTCTTAGAAATGGAGGCCGGATCAATATCGATGTGGATGATTTTGGCCAACGGTGCAAATTTTTCGATATTGCCGGTCACCCGGTCGTCAAAACGCGCACCAATGGCAATCATCAAATCACAATTGGAAATGGCCATGTTGGCTTCATAAGTGCCGTGCATACCCAGCATACCGACAAACAGCTTGTTTGAAGCGGGAAAACCTCCCAGGCCCATAGAGGTATTGGTGACCGGCGCATTGAGCTTTTTCGCCAGCTGTGCGAGTTCTTTGTGCGCATTGTCGAGAATCACCCCACCACCGGTATACAGCATGAGACGTTTAGCCGAGGCCATCAATTTCACAGCCTTTTTGATCTGACCAGTATGCCCTTTCACCACAGGGTTATAGGAACGCATGGTGATTTCTTTGGGGTACACATAATCAACGCTGTCCGCAGTCACATCTTTGGGGATGTCCACCACCACCGGGCCGGGACGACCGGTAGTGGCCACGTAAAAGGCTTTTTTCAAGGTCAATGCCAGATCTTTTACGTCCTTCACCAGAAAGTTGTGTTTTACACAGGGGCGGGTAATACCCACAGCATCCACTTCCTGAAAAGCATCGTTGCCAATGAGATGAGTAGGTACCTGACCAGTGATCACTACCATGGGGATGGAGTCCATATGGGCGGTGGCGATGCCCGTTACTGCATTGGTCGCACCAGGGCCGGAGGTGACCAGCACCACACCGGGTTTGCCCGTGGAGCGCGCATAGCCATCGGCAGCATGGGTTGCGGCCTGCTCATGACGCACCAGGATATGTTTAACGTGGTCTTGCCGGTCAATGGCATCGTAAATATGTAAAACGGCACCGCCGGGATAGCCGAACAAGAATTCGACCCCCTCGTCTGCAAGGAAGTGGGTTAATATTTCTGCGCCAGTTAGTCTCACGTCCAGATTCTCTTTAATGCCTGTTATTGCCAAGTACGTCGCCAGTGTCGTCCATTTTGTCATTTTCGTCGAGATAAAAAACGCCCGTAAAAACGGGCGGTTTTTAACCTGACA
>QIGJ01000028.1 GCA_003229995.1 Gammaproteobacteria bacterium
TCTATTTCGAGCTTTTGTGATTGAAGAACGGGCGAAGACGGGCTGAAGTCGGGATGCTAAACAGGGAAATTATTGCGTGCCCATTCCTAACGGTCATAACCACCTTGCCGGAGAAAATCGGCAATCGCATATTGTGGCAAGGTGGGCGTGGCAAGGCTGGTGACATATTTTCGATATTCGATTTTATCCCGGTATTTTCCCGGAATAACCCAGCCGATTCGGAGCCCGGGTGACAGGCTTTTGGAAAACGATGAGCAATAAAGCACTTGTTCATTTTTATCAAAAGCACTGACCGCGCGTGGTCGTTTGGCATCAAAACCCAGATCACCGTAGATGTCGTCTTCGATCAGTGGAATATCAAATTGCACCAGTAAGTCCATCAGTGCCTGTTTGTTTTCATCCGGCATTGTGCAGCCCAAAGGATTACTGGAATTAGGCACCAGTGCGCAGGCTTTCACGGGCCATTTTTCCAGTGCTTTCATGCCCAGCACTTCGATGGCTTGTAACAAGCCATGAAATAAAGATGACGCACATTCAGACCTAAATCCCAAACGCTACGGGTATAACAGTGAATGCGGTACAGATTGGCTGTTTATGTAGCGATACAGTTGAAAGGAACGTATAACTGTACCGATAAACATTAAATCAGGCTGAATCTGTATTGTTTCGAGTGTGCCGATTATTCTGTGTATCTGTCAACTGATAAGGTAAAACATGAAAAAAGAAACACAGGGAATGCTGGCAGGTTTTGCAGGTATCACGATATTTGCCTTGACGCTGCCTGCAACACGTCATGCCATCGTGTATCTTGATCCGGTGTTTGTAGGGCTTGGCCGGTCCGTGTTTGCCGCATTATTGGCCGGTGTATTACTGTTGATGTTCAGGGCACCCATGCCTACAAAAAATCAGTTTGCACAGTTAACGATTGTGGCGCTGGGTGTGGTGATCGGCTTTCCACTTTTTTCTGCACTGGCGATGAAAACCCTGACGGCTGTCCACGGCGGGGTGGTTGCGGGTGTGTTGCCCATGATGACCGCCATTGCCGGTGTTTTGCTGACGCGGGAAAGACCGTCAGTGGGCTTTTGGTTAACGGGTCTGGCGGGTTGTCTTGTGGTGATACGCTTTGCTTATCCGGATGGTTTTCAGCATGTGTTGATGGGTGATGTGTATCTTGCGCTTGCGGTTATTTCTGCTGCTTTTGGTTATGCATTGGGTGGGCGTTTATCCACAGCGCTGGGTGGATGGCAGGTGATTTGCTGGGCGCTGGTGCTGGCTTTCCCGCTGGTGCTGATTCCTTCCGGAATGCAATGGCCATCGGCGACACAACACATTCCTGTAACGGCCTGGCTGTGTTTTATTTATCTGGCACTGGGCAGCCAATTACTGGGTTTTGTTTTTTGGTACAAAGGTTTGGCTCTCGGCGGCATTGTGCGTGTCAGCCAGATACAATTGTTGCAACCGTTTATTACACTTTCGGCGGCAGCATTATTACTGGGCGAACAACTGGATGCTCGCACACTGTTTTTTGCATTGCTGGTGGTCGCCGTGGTGGCGTTGGGCAGACGAATGCCCGTTAAAAGTACACCGCGAATAACAAATAATAGGAGCCTGTAAATGAATCAACGAAATAGATTGCTACTATACTTGTAGCGTTTGGGATTTAGGTTTAAATGTGCGTCATATTTATTCCGTGGCGACGTTAAAATGTCTTGCAATATACTCGTGGCGATTGAGATTGAAGAACGGACGAAGACGGGCTGAAGTCGGGATGCTAAACTGGGAAATTATTGCGTGCCCATTCCTTAGCAAAAGTATTCACGGATGTGATTTGTCAGGAAACGGGTAAAAGTGAAATCTGTATCCGTTGACAAGATGATGAAGTTTAACGAAGTAGCAGTGATCTGAATGCACATAATATAATAAAGGAGCTCGTATTTTCATGAAGACAAATTATTCCCGTAAATTTTCCATTGGATTAGCCACCTTCGTATTCGCCAGTTTGGCTGGTTGTGTCACTACGGTATCCAACACTGATGGAGAAAAAATCACCTGTGTCCACAAGGGCAATATTATCTGAGCATAAAAAATGAAATATCAGAAATTTGAAAATACAGACGTTGAAAATACATTTAATGCTTACCCTAAAATGGTTAAGCAGAAATTGCTCTTTCTCCGTGAGATCATTTTTCAAATTGCCGATGAGTTTGATGAAATCGGAAAGATAGAAGAAACGCTAAAATGGGAAAACCCAAGCTATTTGACGTATTCACCCAAGAGTGGAACAACGATTAGACTTTCCAAAATACGTGCAAATAATGATAAATGTGCAATTTTGGTTCATTGTCAAACAAGTTTGGTGTCAGAATTCAAAGCAATATACCCGGAGCTGGAATATGATGGCAATAGAAGCCTTATTGTAAATATTAACAATAAGTTACCGCTTGCGAAGATAAAGCATTTCATTTTTTCAGCTTTAACGTATCATCATAGAAAAAAGACTGGAGTTGGAATTTAGAGCGTATTATAAGAAAAATAATTAGCATAAATCCGAAATGAAAAAAGTATTAGTGATTGGTTACGTTTGGCCTGAGCCTGACTCATCGGCTGCGGGTCGTCATATGATGTCGATCCTTCGTCTTTATAAAAAACAAGGCTGGAAAGTTGTGTTTACATCATCCTCACAACCAACAGAACGTATGGCTGATTTGGTGGCTGATGGGATTTCAAGCCACCGTATTGCATTGAACTGTGATAGTTTTGATGCTTATATTACAGAATATCAACCTGATATCGTTATGTTTGACCGTTTCATAACAGAAGAGCAGTTTGGCTGGCGAGTCGAAAAAAACTGTCCCGGTGCGCTTAAAATTATCGATACCGAAGATTTGCATTGTTTACGTAACGCTCGCCATCAGGCTATTAAGGGTGATCGTGAAATTACGCAAAAAGATCTTTTCAGTGATATCGCAAAGCGTGAAATAGCAGCGATCTTGCGCAGTGATATTTCCTTGATTATCTCTGACTTTGAGATGGAACTATTGGTTGGCACTTTTAAAGTGGATATCGGTTTACTGCATCATTTGCCATTTATGGTTGATCTGTCTCAATGCCCGGAAAAAACAAACCGGTTTTCCGACCGCCAACATTTTATAACCGTCGGTAATTTTCGCCATGCGCCCAATTGGGATGCCGTTTTGTGCCTGAAAAAAATATGGCCTTTGATTAAAAAACAAATCCCGGAGGCTGAATTACATATTTATGGGTCTTATCCACCACCAAAAGCGACGGCCCTGAACAATCCGAAAACAGGATTTTTAATCAAAGGATGGGTGGAAGATATATTTCCGGTACTGGAAAAATCCCGTGTTTGTCTGGCACCAGTTAGGTTTGGTGCAGGGATTAAAGGTAAATTACTGGATGCCATGATAATGCAGACGCCAAGTGTGACAACATCAATGGGTAGTGAAGGAATGCACCAACACGAGCCATGGCCTGGTGTGGTTACCGATGATTTTACTGCATTTGCAGAGGAGGCCGTCAGATTGTACACCAATGAACAGGAATGGCTTGATGCACAAACCAATGCGAATGTTTTATTAACGGCGAGGTATGATGGTCATCAGTCAGGTGTCCGGCTGATCGAAAAAATAACGGACGTCGAAAAAAACCTGGCAGAGCATCGCCTGAATAACTTTACAGGTGGAATGCTTAAACACCATTCCATGGTAAGCACTCAATATATGTCACAATGGATTGCAGAAAAAAATAAAAATATACTTAAAATAAATGGGGAAAAAGGCGGGTCTTGAAATTATTTTGAACACTTCTTCATGTGGGTATATCCTTAGAGGCAACGTAGTTTAACGCAAAAAGTTACAATTATACCTATCGCGAAGTTGATAAAAACGCGTTAAATCGGTACATTGGGTACCCTCAGATTTTTACTCTCAAGGGCACTGGTCTATGAGTTTTCCCACTATTGAATCTTTTGTTGGCAACACGCCGTTGGTCTGTTTGCAGCGCCTGCCCGGAGAGTCCAGCAATACTCTGCTGGTCAAATTGGAAGGCAATAACCCAGCGGGCTCAGTGAAAGACCGACCCGCATTGAGTATGATCCAGCATGCAACGTCACGGGGTGAGATTAAACCCGGTGATACGCTGATCGAAGCCACCAGCGGTAACACCGGCATTGCCCTAGCCATGGTAGCGGCCATGAAAGGCTATCACATGGTGTTGATTATGCCAGAGCACATGAGTGTGGAACGGCGCGGTGTCATGAAGGCTTTTGGTGCAGAAATTGTGCTGGTCAGCAAAGAACAGAGCATGGAGGGCGCGCGTGATCTTGCCCAACAGATGCAGGATGACGGCAAAGGCAAGGTACTGGACCAGTTTGCCAACCCGGATAATCCACGAGCGCATTATGAAGGCACAGCCCCGGAAATCATGCGCGATACCGAGGGTCGTATCACCCACTTTGTCAGCGCCATGGGGACCACAGGTACCATCATGGGGTGCTCTCGTTATTTTAAGGAAGCCAAACCGGAGATCGAAATTGTCGGTGTGCAACCCGTTGAAGGCGCGTCCATTCCCGGTATCCGACGTTGGCCCAAGGAATATTTACCCTTGATTTATGATGAAACCCGAGTAGACCGTATCATGGATATCCTACAAGAAGACGCTGAAAATACCACCCGTGCTCTGGCTGCGCAGGAAGGCATTTTTGCCGGTGTATCCTCCGGCGGTGCTGTCGCCGCAGCTTTGCAATTATCGCAGCAAGTAGAAAACGCGGTGATTGTGGTGATCATCTGTGACCGGGGCGACCGCTACTTGTCCACAGACGTGTTTCCGACCTGACGGTTTTATACTGTCCCAAGCTCATAAGCAGTAATGCATGACTACTTAACGTCCCTCTATCATTCCGGTTTGCACTGGAGCGATAGGTAATATTTTATCCAACACCATTTAGAGCTTCACATGCCCCGACGTCGCCGTAAAAAACTCCCCACTGAACCTGTCCGTGCCACCATCGAAAGCCTGTCTCACGACGGGCGTGGCATTGCTCATATCGATGGCAAAGTGGTATTCATCGCGCGTGCATTGCCCGGTGAGGAGGTCATGTTTCGCTACACCGCGCAGCGTGGCAAGTTTGACGAAGGTGATGCCATCGACGTGCTGCAAGCCTCGCCGCAACGCATCGAACCGCGTTGCCCACACTTTGGCGTCTGCGGCGGTTGCAGTCTGCAACACCTGAGTCCGGCCGACCAGATAGCCGCGAAACAGGCGCGCCTGCTGGAAAACCTGCAACACCTGGGTAAAGTCACTCCCGATGAAGTGCTGCCACCACTGACGGCCACGCCCTGGGGGTATCGTCGCAAAGCACGCCTGGGGGTGAAATACATGCGCCGTGAACAGGTCGTGCGTGTCGGCTTCCGGGAAAAGCACAGCGCCTTTCTGACGGATGCCAAGCAATGTGATGTGTTGCATGAAGTTATAGCCTCACGCCTGACCGCATTGGGCGAACAGGTGAACCGGCTGTCGGTGCGTGACAAAATTCCACAGATTGAAGTGGCCGTGGGCGATGCCCATACCGCTTTAGTCTTCCGTCATCTGGAACCGCTCAGCGAAGAAGACGAGCAGCAGCTCCGTGCATTTGGTAAAAGCCATCAGTTAGGGATTTTTGTGCAACCCAAAGGCCCGAAAACCGTTCGTCGTCTGTGGCCGGAAACAGACAGTGATTTCAAGCTCCACTATGAACTGCCAGCGTACGATGTCGACGTTCAGTTTCAACCCACAGACTTCACCCAGGTCAACGCCGAACTGAACCGTGCCATGATCGACCAGACCATAGCCCTGCTGGACGTACAAAAGGAAGATCGTGTATTGGATTTGTTCTGCGGACTGGGTAATTTTTCCCTGCCACTGGCACGTAAAGCAGGTGCCGTAGTGGGTGTGGAAGGTGAGGTCAGTCTAGTAGAAAGAGCCTGTGAAAATGCGCAAAATAACGGCATTCACAATGTGGCATTTTACGCTGCCGACCTCAATGGAGATCTTGCCGCCGAGCCCTGGTACGGCGAGGGCTTTAACAAACTATTACTGGACCCGCCACGCAGTGGCGCGCCTGCGGTGGTAGAAAAACTTCCCCAACCTCTACCGCAACGTATCGTCTATGTTTCCTGTGACCCGGCCACGCTGGCTCGTGATGCCGGTGTACTGGTCAACCAACATGGCTACACACTGGTAAGTGCCGGTGTTATGGACATGTTTCCTCACACTGCGCATGTGGAATCCATTGCCCTGTTTGAAAAAAGCTGATTTTTTGGTAACGACCCAGCTTAGGAATGGGCACGAAATAACTTCCCTGTTTGGCGCCCGGATTTAGTGCGTATTCGTTCGTTCTGATTGACGACTGCATGGATGCAGGAG